>DAHXMB010000130.1:0-14852 GCA_027365695.1 Candidatus Acididesulfobacter sp.
CAATCAAATTAAATTAATAGCTGAAAAATACTTTATTTAAATCTTTACCAATTTTATTATCTATAATATTATCTGTTTTAATTATAGATAATATTTAATAAATAAAATATGATTTAAATCACATTAAAAATTAAAACATCCGACAATATTTCAAAAATTTGATAAACTTAAAGAAGGAGAAAGTTTTATAATAAAGAACGATCATGATCCGAGACCTCTCCATTATCAGCTTTTAGCAGAAAGAGGAGAAATATTTGATTGGATTTATGAAGAAAATGGTCCAGAGGTTTGGATAGTTAAAATAACTAAAAAATTGCTAAAAAATGCATGTACTGCTGCAGGCAATGTCTCAATTGAAGATCCTGTATTGAACAATGTAACGGAAGATAGTGCCGATAGGAAAGTAGGCGAAATTGCATCAGAAAATCCTGTTGCAATTGATACATTTAAAAAATACGGGATTGATTTTTGCTGCGGCGGAGACAAAACATTGAAAGAAGCATGCAATTTAGCAGGAATTGACGAATATATTATTATAAGCGAACTCAATAAAGCAAATAGCGCAAAATTTAACGGAACAGGCGGCTCTGTTACCAATAATACTGAACGTTTTAACGAATGGAGCATTAGTTTTTTAATTGAATATATAATTCAAAATCATCATAGTTTTATAAGAAAACATATCCCAGACCTTACAGAATATCTCAAAAAAATAAATAATGTTCATAGAGAACATCACCCTGAACTTAAGGCAATAAATGAACTTTTTACAGAAGCGGCTTTAGCATTAATGATACATCTTGATAAAGAAGAAGAATATCTTTTTATAAGCATTAAAGATATAGAAAATGATTTAAGAGATAATAAAAATCTTAAAATTTCGACAACTTTAGATGAAATAAAAAAAGCTAAATTAGAACATGAACATATTGGGGATATTTTTAAAAAAATTGAAAATTTAAGCTCTAATTTTTTAATACCTGAAGACGCTTGCGCGTCTTATTCTTATACATATAAATTATTAAAGGAATTTTATGATGATATAAGAATACATATTCATCTTGAAAATAATATTCTTTTTAAAAAGGCACTTGAGTTTAAAACAGGAAGGTGACAATATAAATAATAAATAAAAAACTTAACTTTTTGTCGGCAAAAACATTAGTTTTCGTTCGGTGTTTTATTCATTATACATTCTGTGTTGACACCATATCAATAGGAGATGTAGATCTGTCCCAAAATTGCCGATAGAAAATTTTATTCGAGACCGTTCAAAATTTTGTGTCAATCTTGTATAATTAATTTATAATTAATTAATTTAATCAGGATAATCCATGCTGATTACGAATCAGCTGATGTTTTTTTATAAATATCCTTTAAATCCAATAGATTAAAGCCTTCAACAATTTTTATTTATAATTTTTCTTGCCTTTTTAGTCCGTAAAGTGCTATATTTTACCATATAGTATTTTCTAATTTACTACAATTTAGCCTACACTATTTAAACTATAAAATATGGCAACTATCTATAAAAGAGGCAATATTTTCTGGTATCAAGTGCGATTAGAAAATAAAGATATCTGATTTATTTAAATAGTTATGCGGCGTGTAGTTTCCAAATAAAACCGCCCATTGCAATATTTTAGTATTTATCTTATAATCATAAATGTGGGCTAATCCCACTTATTTAATTTTTATAATGAGGCGATAAATATGAAAAACACAGGGCTATTAGAACGTAATACGCATTTAACGGTTAGAATAGACGATAAAGGCAGGCTTACTTTGCCTATAAGCATAAGAAAGGATATAAATATAAATCCGGGAGATATATTTTATTTAAATTACGATGCGGAAAAAAAACAGATGCAATTAAATAAAGCTATAAATCCCTTTGATGTTTTAGCAGGGGAAGCCTTAAAAGAATATAAGAAAGGCAATGTTAAAAGAATAGAAAAACTTGCAAAGTAAATATGGAAACCCTTTACCGCATGGATGCTTTCATACACGATGAAATAACGCAGCTTTCGGGTTCGCATAAAAATACGATGCGTTCTATAGAAAAAATAATGGCTGAAAATATTCCTTTGCAAATAAGCTGTCCGACGATGAAAATAAATAAAGATTCCTACAAGGATGTTCTTAAATGGGCGCACAGCAATAAAAGCAAGGCTTACACTGATTATGAAATGATGGCGCAGTCCAATTTAGACGATTCTAACCTTCAACATAGATTAGACATTAAAGATACGGGGGTTCTCCTTCTTGTCAACGGTGCGAAAGAACCAAGTAGAAACAAAAAAGTAATAAAACGGGGACTGGATTTACCCGCTCCCCGTTTTATTTAAATTCATTTAGAACAATAATAATCCTCCATAAATAATAAATTATTTTCATTGACTTAAAATTAACGGTATTATATAAAAAATATAAAGGGATTAATGCTGATTTTAGTGTTCGATTAGAAACGGAATATGCAATCAGGAGGAATTATTATGGAAGATTATAAGAGCTTTACTAATCCCAAATAGGTGAGACTTCTCTTAAAATCTCCGTAGTTCGCCGACAAGTGCGACGAGTTTCAAGGTTGGGGGAAAATTGAAGATTGGTCATATCTTCTTGCCGGACAACCTATGTTTGCAGATAAATGCAACGACTACGAAGGCTGGATTAAAATGGACGGCTTTGATTGGTCGCTTATTTTATCAAAACACCCCGGCTTTATAGATAGATGCGATAAATATGGCGGATTTCAAAGGATGAACGGATACGACTGGTCTTATCTGCTTTCCAAACAGCCGCAATTTGAAAGTAAATGCGATGAATTTGACGGCTGGAAGAATATGTCAAAGAAAGATTGGACGATTCTTTTAAAGAAGCAAAAGCAGTTTGAGGGAAAAAGGTAACTATCTATTTTTAATTTTAACCCAACTTCACCACTTTTATTATTCTAAAATTATAACCCGTTGATATTATTACATTTTATTTTTTATTTTGTAGTCCCCATAGATATTTTTATTACCCCCATAAATATAGTAATATCAATATGTTGCTGGTAATTATGGTGAAGTTGGGTTAATAATATTTGGAGGTATTGTTCTAATGGAAAACATTCCTAAAAAAGAATTTGCTGAGTGGGCGATAGAAAAGTCCGGATTTAAGGGCGGCGATATTGGTTCACCAGATAGAAGAAGTATATGGATATGTGGGATTGAAGAGGGAGGAGAATATGGTTGTGACGATTCGCAAGAAACCCTAGAAAAGAAAATCAAACAAGATTTAGAAAAAAAGGAGACATTGGGTCTTGGTTATGAAAATAATTATGATCGTGACTACATGAATTCAAAAGATTTCGATAAAGGGGTTTTAAAACTTATAAACGCTTTTCAAAAATACAAGATTAAAGATTATAAGAGTGATAATTGGGAAGATTACAAGAAGAAATTGCCATGCAAGCCATTTGTAAATGGTGATAAAAAAAGATTTTTTAAAATTAATTTATTTCCCGTAGCGTCCAGCAATGAAAAACAGTGGAATGAACATGTTCAAAAAGTTACAGGATTTAATAGTAAAGAAGCATTAAGAAAATGGTGTCGAGGCAATTCAGGTTCCAAAGACGTTTCACGGCAAACAGATGATTATGTCAAAAGCAGATTTGATTCAATTAGATATTGGGTTGAAATTGAAAATAAGCCAAAACTAATAATTTGCTTTGGAAGGGGGTATATAAGCGATTTTAAAAAAGTTTTTTTAACAAACCCTAAAGAATCTGTTAAACCAATTACTATATGTGGAAGAAAATTAGAAATTTATAAAGATGAAAAAAGTGGCAGGATTGTTGCCATTTGCCCATTTCCTACTACAAGAGGAAAATATTCTTTGAACCCTAAAAATGATGATTTAATTCAAGAGTTTGGCGATAGGATAAGGGGGGAATTTGACAAGTAATATCATCAATAATTAAAAGATAATACGGCAAGGAAAAGAAGTATTCTTTATCCTGACTTTGACACCTTTTTTAAATCTCAACTCCGCAAATCCTTATAAATCCTGAAAACAATATCGTAAAAATTCTTGTTTTCATAAAATTGTAGTGGCAACTTTATTTAAATAAATATATTATAATCTATATTATTATTGATTTTATTCTTGACATATAATAATTTATGTAGTATTATGTATTTATGTTTGTAAAAATTACTAAATCAAAAGACAAAAAATACGTTCAGATAGTTAAGTCTTACAGAGAAAACGGCAAAGTAAAACATAAAATAGTTTTAAACTTAGGAAGGTTAGATATTGTCGAAAACTCTAAGATGATAAAAGACTTATCTGTAAGATTGGCTGAAGTAACAGGCATAGGACTCGATATTTCTTCTTTATCAGGCGGAGATACTTTAAACTACGGTTTTATCGCATATAAAAAACTCTGGGAGTCTTTCGGTATTCATTCTATCCTTAGCTCTAAAGACATAGCAGGAAACATAGATTATTCTTTAAACGCGAACGGAACCATTCTTTCAACCTTGCCTTTTGTTTCAGGATGATAAGGTCTGTGCGTTATTACCTTAAATCCGTAAAATGATGCAAAGTCCATAAACTTTGCATTGTATTCTTTATTTTTAGTTATTTTTTTTACAACCGTTTTCATATTGTCGTAAAGACCCTCCCTGCAATAGCCGCCAAAATAAGAAAATGCGTTATTATGGCATCTTATTAAAGTTCCAAGCTTTTCATCCTGCACCAGCTCCGTATAAAGCATTCTTGAATAACCTAAGACGAAGGTAAAATATTTTACCGCAACGAACTGTCCCGCTATTTTGGTTATTCCCTGTCCCCAGTCCACTTGAAACTGTTCGCCGGGTTCTGTCTCAAAATAGTTTATTCCAGCAGGTTTAGACGGTCTTGTACTGCCGATATGATTTCTAATAATAGTAATTTTACCGTTATATCCCATATCTGTTATTTCTTTTAGCAGAGAAACCGCTGTGAGCTCAGGATACAGTTTTAATCTATCGTCTATATAAGATTTAAAATCATCTAATTTTGAATCCTTTTTCATTTCTTTACAGCCTCCTTTTAATATGTTAGACACGGTAACAGGGTGCAAATTTAATCTGTCCCCTATACTTTTAAATGATAAACCCAAGTCGTAATAAGCCTTAATTAAATAAAATTCTTCTTGTTTAACCAATCTTAGATGCCTCCGTTTAAAATTAAATTAATTTTAATTTAGTTATCTAAGATTGTACTTTATCACATTTTGAAAAGTCAGTTTTTGGCCGATGTTTTCTTTAGTTTTCAGTCGGTGTTTTATTCATTATACATTCGGTGACGACAAAATAGAAAAAGTCGGCAATATTTCTATAGTACTTTAAATTAATCTGACGCCTTTTTCTTATTGATGTCTTTCCTCGTATTTTATTTATCCGAACAAAAAAAATGTATAGATATTTTCTATTGTAGGATTAAGAAATCTCTTTTATCTTGACCCAAATTTATAAATAGAGTATACTTATTAGTAGTATACTGCTGAGTATACAAATTAATAAAAATATTTTAAACTATGCTATGATTTTTTAATTATTATTAATAATTTATGGAATTTTTCGACAGGGTTAAAGAAAAAGATTTTTTGGGCAGACTGCGGCATAAAACCGAAAAGCAAATGATAGTAGTTTGCGGCAGGAGAAGAATCGGCAAGACGATGCTGTTAAAACATGTTTTTCCTGATGCTAAATACCTGTTCGTAGATACAAGGTCTAAAGAAACCCTTCTTAAAGATTTTTCAGGGCAGATATTCGACGGCGTTTTTGGAAACTGGGAAGCTTTTTTTAAATATCTTTTAAGCAATAACGGCATTGTTATAATAGACGAATTTCAAAATTTTTTAAGAGTCGATAATTCGGTATTTTCTATTCTTCAGAAAGTCTGGGACGATATTGATTCCAAAGTCTTGTTAGTATTGTGCGGTTCTTATACCGGCATGATGAAGCATATATTTTTAGACTATAAAGAACCGCTCTTCGGAAGAAGCACTTACCAGATAAATTTAAAAGAATTCGATTTTATCGAAACTGCAAAAATGCTTAAGTCTTTTGGTTACGATACGGATGAAATTATAGACAGATATTCCGTATTCGGCGGTATTCCTAAATATCTCTGGTATCTTAAAGACAAAGAAGATTTCAAAATGCAGATTAAAAACCTATTTTTCGACGAATTAGCCCCTTTGCGGGAAGAAGGCAAAAATCTTTTAATAGGAGAGTTCGGCTCCGAACACCGCGGGTATTTTGCCATATTGGAAAAAATTGGCTGTTTCGATAAGGAAATAGGTGAGATAGTCGATAAAACTGGAATGGAGAGAACAAAGGTTATGAAGTATATAAGCGAACTTGCAGATTATTACGGCATAATAGAAAAAGTAGAAAATAAGCTCGTCGTCTCTAAGCGCGGTATTCGATATAGAATAAAAGACAATTTTTTAAATTTCTGGTTTAAATATATTTACTCAAATCAGGACAAAATTGAGTTTAATCCAGAATATGCTTTTAATTTTGCGGTTAAAAATATAAACGAATTTGTAGGCAGAATATTTGAAGAAATTATAAAATCTACCCTTCTAAATTTTTATAAATCAGGACTAATTCCATTTTTTCCCGAAACTATCGGAAAACACTGGGGAAAAATTCCCAGCTCCAAAGATGTTTACGAAATAGACATAGTAGGCGAAAGCAAAGATGCAGTATTGTTGATAGAATGTAAATTGCGCAATAAAAAAGCTTCGAGAAAAGATATAGATAATTTTTTGAAAAAATGCACTTATATAAATGATAAAAGAAAACTTATTAAAGCTTTTATAAGCAAGTCAGGGTTTGAAAATAACGTCTTTTCAGACAAAGAAAACCTTGATATTATTAAAATAGATATCAAGGATATTGAAAGGGCAATATATTTAACATAACCCTCTTTATTTTGCTGTTACGTTAAACTTAAAAATAACTGACATCCTTTTTTTGCCGACAATCTTGCTTGGGTGTATATTAATAAAGGCATTGCTCTTGAAGAAATTAGTTGTTGTAAGGAAGCTATAGAAGATTATAATAAAGCTATAGAAATTTTAGAAAAGTTGCAAAAAAATCCGGATATAGAATTTACTCCTTATATGAAAGATAATTTGGGATGGGCATATACTAATAAAGCAAACATTGTAAATAAATTAGGTTTAACGGATGAAGCCAAAATATATTTATAAGTATCAATAAATTTTGAAGATATAATTTAAAATTTCTTAATTATTGAATTGCCAATTATAAATAATGCAGAAGATAATGTGATGCAATGCAATTTTAATCTGATTGTAATCTGATTATATCAAATAAACAAATTAAACTTAATTATTCCTATCTTATCAAGTTCGTTCGCAAATGCAACCGTTCGTTATTCAAAGCTAATTTGCTTAAAGGCGGCAGAAGAAAGGTTAATACGATTAAGCAAGCTTTCGGATTTCATAGATTTGATAAGGTTTTGTATGGCAAAATTGAATGTTTCATACACGGATTAAGAAGTTCGGGATATTTTGACATAAGACATCTAACCGGAGAAAATCAGCGCTTCGGTTAAATATACAAGATTAAGGCTGGCAGAATCTTTTAAAACACGGAGGATAGCTCTCCTCTCCCGCATAAAGGGAGTATCCGAGCTATGAGTTGTCATGAAATTAATCAACGAACCTGAATCGATAGATTTAGACGAGAGCTATAATAAAAATAAGGATAAGACTGATAGCGATAGCCTTATCGGCGATAATTTTTATGAAAGCAAAACTGTGAGCATCTTTTATGATGATTTTCAGGGGATTGAATGGCCGGTTGGTAAACAGTATAAACAAGACATACATAATCCATTAGATCCTGTTGTAGGTATTGCCATGTCAGATTTGCCTGGCAATATTTTTTATAACGACGATAATTAATTTTATTTTAAATTATTTAAAATTTAATATATATTTTAAAAATAGCGGCGGTACAACAAAACATACCGTTGCTATTTTTTTGCCTATTTTTTAATTCGTTAAATCGGTATGGAAATTCCAGACGGTATTTAAATAACGAAATTTATGACTTTATAAAACATAAATTCTCATTTGCTTTATCTAAAAGGATAATCACTTCTTCATCCGATGTTTGGCTAAAATCATCATAAAATGCTCCAACTGCATAAAAATTTTCCGGAGTAGATAAAACGATGACTTCATCTGCCTCTCTTTTTAGTTCCGCTATTGTTTCAATAGGAGCAACCGGAACGGCAACAATAATTTTCTTTGGATTTTCTGATTTTAAAGATTTTATTACTACTTTAATAGACGCGCCCGTTGCAATACCGTCATCAACAACAATTACAATTTTACCGGCAATATCTATTCTGTCCCTCCCGCTTCTATAAATTGTTTCACGTTTTCTAATTTCTAAAAGTTTAATTTTAATAATTTCATCAATATAATCTTTTGTAATATTAAGATGTCCGATAATTTCATTATTAAGAAATATTTGAGAATTTTTTCCATCAACTATAGCGCCTATTGCAAGTTCTTCTTGCGCGGGAGCTCCTAATTTTTTAACTAATGCAACATCTAAATAAGCACACAGCGCATATGCAATTTCAAAAGCGACAGGAATACCTCCTCTGGCAAGTCCAATAACAACGACTCTATCATTTTTATATTCCGACAATTTTTTTGCCAGCAATTTTCCGACTCCCGCTCTATTTTTAAACATAATTAAATACCAATTATTATAAAAATTTAATTTAAATTTAATTATTAATTGCAATTATACGACTGTTTTCTGCATGTTTTCTGCAAAAACCATTATGAAATTATCAATTAATATTTGCATAAAAATAAAAAGATAATTTATAATTTATTGTCCGTTAATTTTGAAAGCTTTCATAATATGTAATTATAGCAGGTCCAGTTAAATAATATAGTTAAACATAATAATAAAAAATTAATTTAATATTACAATTTTTCACGCAGTGTTAACTTCAGGACAGTCATATTAGTTTTTCTCAGACAGAGTTGAAACTAAACTTGTTAACATTTAATATTATTTCAATTATTTATCTAATAAATATTATATAAAAAAGAGGTAAACATAATAATTCATTTGCTAAAAATAATTTAACAGACCATTTATGAAGATAATTAAATTGTTTTCTTCTCGGGTCTTCTTTTGGTGTAACTGTAATTGAAATCATTTGCTTTTTTAAGCTGTTCATCTTTTTTGAAATAAAATTTTCTGAAAATATGATTAAAATTAGTATAGTAAACGGTTCAAGCATAATAAATATATTGCTATAATTATTTATATACAGAATATATCCCGTAATTATCATAACAGGCTGTGTAATAAACCCCAATATTGAAAATTTATGCAAAAGCGAGCCGACTATATTTCCGGCTTCGTCTCTTGATTTTATAGTTTTAAATATATAAGGAGCGGTAAAATATCCTATAAAAATACTTGAACCAAAAAATATTGATAGACAAATACTATAAACATATAAAAATATTATTAAAATCATTAATTTACCCCTGTAGAAATATAAACTAATAAATTCTTGAATAAAAATAATACATATAATTACATCATATAGAATTATTAATATTTATTGTCAGATATGAACGCTGCATGCACTTAAATAAATAACTTAAATAAATCAAATATGATTATACAATGATTTTTCTTAAATTAATTATCTTTTAATAAACTTACGACAAATTGTTTTGCCGTTCTTCCTGAACGCGAACCTTTTATTGTTGCAAAATTGACTGCTTCTTTCCTTACTTGATTTAAATTAAGACTTGAAATGCCTAAATTATATTTCTTTAAATACATTTCAACTATTTGTATATATGTTTCTTGATTAAAGCTATAAAGTCCAAAGCTAAGACCAAATCTGTCGCTTAATGATAAGCTCTCCTCGTATTCCTGCTCGGGATGTATAAAATTTTCAAGATTATTTAACGAAGTAAATTTTTCCGTCGTCAAATGTTTTTTATTAGAAGTTGCATAAATAATAATATTTTCAGGAAGTTCATCTAAGCCGCCGTCTAGAATTGATTTGAGTTTCTTATAAAATAATGAATCGGCATCAAATGCTATATCATCAAAAAATAATATAAACCTGTAAGGCTCGTCTTTTATAATAGTGATAAGTTCGTAAATTAATTCGGCAGTATCTTCTATAACTTCAATAAATTTTATTTTATTAATGTACGGCTCATTGCCGAAAGATTTTGTTATTGCCCTAATTAATGAAGATTTTCCGGTTCCTCTGTCCCCCCATAAAAGAACATTATTGGCAGGTTTCCCCGAAGCAAATTTAAAAGTGTTTTTAAAAACGTCTTTTATAATATCGTCAATGCCGATAAAATCGGATATTGCTAAAGAATTAATATTCTTAATGGGCTTTACGATATATTTTGAATCAATTTTTAAAAATTTAAATGAACCGTTATTTTGTAAATCTTTTTTATTAAATAGAACACAATTAAAATATTGGAAAGATGAATTAAGTTCGTTAATATTAATTTTATTGTTTGCGGTAGCGCCGCCCCTATTTTCATTATTATTAGTATCGTAATTGTTATCGTTGAAATTTTTTATGTTTTTGCTGTCAGCGGGTTGCAATATATTAGCTGCTGTTTGTAACACATCAATTAAAGTATTAAATTTTTCATTAAATTGCGATAAACTATTATGAATATTATAAATTAGTTTGTTTGTAATCTTAAATTCTTCCTGAAAAGATTTTAAAATATCATTAACCTCATCATTTTTATCGGCTATTAAATTATTACGTTCATCGCAAATAGTGTTTGATTGCTTCATTGTTAATTAATTTTAAATTTTATTTTAAAAACGCTTTATTTAATATATATAGTATGTGAAAGTGTATATATATAATAAGTTTATAATTTAATAATAAGTTTATAATTTATAATTATTTATTAAATGATGCATTAAGTTTTATAGAACAATACGAAGAACACATTGAACATACCTTGTCATCTTTCAATGTAATAGCCGAGCGCATTTCTCTTGCTTTTTCAGGATCTAAAGCACTGTTGTATTGACCTTCCCAGTTCATAGTTTTTCTGAAGTTGCTCATTGCAATATCTTTTTGTATAGCGTTTTTAATGCCTTTGGCAATATCGCCTGCATGCGCTGCTATTTTAGCTGCTATTACCCCATTCCTAACATCTTCAGCAGAGGGGAGTCTCAAGTGTTCGGCAGGCGTAACATAACATAAAAAATCGGCGCCCGCTCCTGCCGCAATTGCACCGCCTATAGCGCTTGTAATATGGTCATATCCGGGAGCAATATCTGTAACAAGAGGACCTAAAACATAAAATGGAGCTCCGTTGCATAAACTTTTTTGAAGTTTTATATTAGTTTCAACTTGATTTAACGGAACATGCCCCGGACCTTCTATCATAACCTGGACATCTTCTTCAAATGCTTTTTTTGCAAGTTCGCCAAGCGTTATAAGTTCGGTTATTTGAGCTCTGTCTGTTGCATCTGCAATGCTCCCCGGCCTTAACCCATCACCAAGACTTAATACTACGTCATTTTTTTTAGCTATTTTTAAAAGGCGGTCATATTGTTCATATAATGGATTTTCTCTATTGTTTTTTATCATCCATGTAGCTATTAATGAACCTCCTCTTGAAACTATACCAAGAATCCTTGATTGTTCATTCATTTTTTTTATTGATTCTAAAGTTAACCCGCAATGAACAGTAATAAAATCAACACCTTCTTCGCATTGTTTTTCAATAACCTCAAATAATATTTCAGGGTCGAATTTTTCTATAGGTTCGTTTTTGTCCATTAAATACTGAAATGCTTCATAAAGCGGCACAGTTCCTAAAGGTATAGTAGAGTTTTTAAGTATTTTTTCTCTAAAGTCTTTAATATTTCCGCCTGTTGATAAATCCATGACTGCATCGGCGCCGCTGTCAATTGAAACAAAAAGTTTTTCTAATTCTTCGTCAATACTGCAAATGTCGCCTGAAGAACCTATATTGGAATTAACTTTAGTGGATAAGTCTTTCCCAACAGCCAAGGGATTTATGCTGTGCACTTTATTTTTTAAAATTATTGTATGTCCGTTTGCAATGTCGCGCATAATTTTTTCAGGTTCGATATCTTCTTTCTTTGCAACAAATTGCATTTCTTTAGTTATTATATTTTTCTTGGCCGATTCAATTTGGTTCATATTTTTTTCCTCTTTAAGTATTAAATTATTAATGGCAATAGTATTTTAATTTTTGCAGGCAAAAAAGCAGAGGTGCTCATTAAGTGTAGTATATATAAGTGTAGTATTTATATTACTGCATTATCAAACCTATATTTATTATTATAAATTTATGTATTAAATATTTTATAATATTTAATATGTTTAATGAATTAAAATTTTCTATTGCAGAATTAATGTTATAATTATTTATATTATATATATAATTTAAAGCTATATTACAGTATGCTATATATTATAGTATACAATATATAATCGTTTTTTAAAATGATTTTTTTTAAATTATTTTATTTAATTATAAATTATATCTGTTATATTTAATTATAATATATATTACTATACATATATATACTAAACAATTTAGCCATTTTCCCAAAAATTTTGTTTTGTCTTTAAATAATTAAACTTTAAATAATTAAATTAAATTAAATTAAATTATTTCTATTTAATATTTTAATATTTAAATATTTAATATTTTAATATATTGTTAATTATTTTTATACTTTCTTTAATATCTTTTTGTTTAAGAATCCCTGATTGAATTGCTGCATATTTTGTTCCCGCGTTTCTAATTGCTTTTATATTGTCATTATTTATTCCGCCTAATGCAAATACAGGTATTTTTATATTGTTAATTATATTTTTTAGAGGTTCTAAACCTTGTTTAAAATCCTGATTTTTAGTTTTAAAAATAGGGCTGAATGTTATGGCATCAGCGCCTTTTTTTTCGGCATCTAATGCTTCTTCGTATAAATGTGATGAATAAAATATTATCATTTCTCCATATTTTTCTTTTATCGCTTTTATCGGAATACTATTTTTATTTAAGTGGACTCCATTGGCTTCAAGTGCAAGCGCAACATCAATTCTGTCATTTACAAAAAAATAAATATCTTTGTATTGTTCAATAATTTTTTTTATCTTTTCTCCAAGATTTATAATTTGTCTAACCGTTAAATCTTTTTGTCTCAGCTGAAAAGCTTTTATGCCGTTATCAAAACATATCTTTAACGTATCAAGATATTCGTATTCGGAAGAAAAAAAATTTTTCTCCCCGATAAGGTATATATTAAATGATATAGGAGATTGCATATTATAATTTTAGCCAGATTTATTTATTAGATTTATTCTTGCATTAATTAATGCAGTGTATATTGAAGTGTATATTTATAATAAGGCTATATTAAGCATATATTAAGCATGCATTAAGTAGATATTAAGAAATATATGATACATATATTGATTATATTATAAAAAATATTTTTTTATAGATTTTAAATGTATATTGTTTACATTTCACTACTTATTCACTACTTATTCATTATTTGTATATTATTTATATTTATTGATTATATTATTTGAATGAATTATATTATCTGAAATTAAAATAAATTGGTTAAGGTAGTTATGGTATTAAAAGAATATAATTATTATATTTCTAAAAATAAAACTTGTCAATTAAAACCATTTATGATATTATTTACATAATAAATTATATTGATTAATAATCATTATTATATTAAAACTTGAATTTAATAATTTTTGTGATATGTTAATAATAATGAACATTACATTAATAAAAAAAGAATTAAGATACATAATAAATAATAAAATAAATATAAAAACTTTTAAATAACTATAAAATATAATTATGTTAAATTAAATTAAAATTACGGAGGTATTGTTATGATGTGGAAATGTTCTATGTGCGGGTATATTCATGATGGTGATTCAGCTCCTGATGTTTGTCCTAAATGCGGGGCGCCGAAAGAAAAATTTGAAAAAATTGCTCCAGATGTTGAGCAGATTATCGTTCGTTCAAGAAAGACCAATCAATTACATATGGATTTAACACATTTACTTACAAAGGTTATTGCCATTTCAGAAGAAGGTATAACGGACAATCTTGATCCAAATTGTGTGAGTATATTCCAAAAAGCTAAAAAATCAGCTTTTGAATTGAGGCAAATGTCAAAGGCTGAGATAGTCTCTCATATAAATAAGCAAAAATGGGGTTGATTTGAATGTTAAAATTTATTATATTAATATAATAAATTAGTTTTTATTGAAATATTAACTTATTGAAATATTAACATTTATTATCTAAATATTATATAAATTTCAATATCTAATTTAATAAATTTAAAATAAACCAAGTATATCTAATTTAATTGTTTATAAATTAGAATATAATTTAATACTTCACTAATTGGTGTTTAATATTAATATTTATATTAATATTTTAATTTATTTATATTAAATATTAAATTTTTTCTTATAATAATTAATTGTAATAATAAAAACCATAAACTTCTTAATAAATTTATTAAGCAGTTTATGGTTTTTGAATTTTTATATACAATATATACAATATATACAATATATACAATTGATAAATTACTATGCTATGTTTCACATAATCCGTGCATAACCTTAGATGATTTTGCATCTGAACTATTTATGGAATTAAAATCATTGTTGTTAGCTATATTAAACATTGATAACGCATAATCTAAATTGCCCTTGTA
>DAHXMB010000132.1:0-18835 GCA_027365695.1 Candidatus Acididesulfobacter sp.
AAAATTCCGTATTCTATAAAAGTTATCTTTGACGGAGAACCGAATAAATGGGTATCGGGCAAAGATTTAATATTATTTCTGATAGGTAAAATAGGAGTTGAAGGAGCTAATTACATGGCTTTAGAATTTTCAGGCTCAACCTTTAAATACCTTACTATGTCAGACAGATTTTCCATTTCAAATATGGCAATAGAAGCAGGGGCTAAAAGCGGAATATTTGAACCTGACGAAATTACTGAAGAATACGTCTCAAAAAGGGCTAAAAGAGATTATATAATATATAAAAGCGATCCTGACGCAGAATATATAAAAACTTTAAAATATGATACAACCAAAATAAATCCTCAGGTGGCTTTCCCTCATCTGCCTGAAAACAGTGTAGATGTGAAAGAAGCCGCTGCTAAAAATATTAAAATAGATCAATCCGTAATAGGTTCGTGTACTAACGGCAGAATAGAAGATTTAAGAATTGCCGCTTCAATTTTAAAAGGTAAAAAAATAGCCAAATATACAAGATTAATGGTAATTCCCGCAACTCCAGAAATATATTTAATGGCTGAAAAAGAAGGACTCATAGACATATTTATGAATGCGGGAGGAGTCGTCAGCACTCCGACTTGCGGACCTTGTTTAGGCGGTTATATGGGAATACTTGCCGACGGGGAAAAAGCGATTTCTTCAACTAACAGAAACTTTAAAGGAAGAATGGGAGATATAACTAGCGAAGTTTATCTTGCAAATCCTGCGGTATGCGCTGCTTCTGCCATAACAGGCAAGATATCGTCTCCTGATGAAGTTGTGTAATGTAATATTGTGTAATATTAACAAAATTTATAAATTATATAATTATAATTAAGATAAGTTTAAAATAATTAATAAATAATATAAGCATGTAACTTATCTGTATATTTATATTTCTTTAGCATTATTATTATTTTAATAAGGCGATAATTAATTTACTTAAGTTGATTTAATCGCGTTATTTTAATTTTTTAACATTAAATAAAATATTAGAGGTGCCGTATGTTATTAAAAGGCAAGGTATTTAAGTTTGGAGACAATATAGACACTGATGCTATAATTCCGGCAAGATATTTAAATGATTCTGATCCTGAAAACTTAAGAAAGCATTGCATGGAAGACGCAGATTCTTCATTTGCATCAAATGTCAATAAAGGAGATTTTATTGCTGCAGGCGTTAACTTTGGATGCGGTTCTTCAAGAGAGCATGCTCCTATTGCTATTAAAGCATCGGGCGTTCCTTTGGTTATTGCCAAAAGTTTTGCAAGAATATTTTACAGAAATTCGTTTAACATTGGACTTTTAATTTTAGAAGCAGATACCGATTCTATTGATTCTGGAGATATTTTAGAAGTAGATTCGGATAAAGGAGAAATCAAAAATATAACCAAAAACATTACTTTAAATGCAAAACCGATACCTAAGTTTATGGCTGAATTAGTTAGCGCGGGCGGATTAATGGAGCATGCAAGAAAAAGAGTCAGGGAGGGCTTTAAAAAATGATGAGATTGGCATTATTTGCAGGAGACGGCATAGGCGTTGAAGTTACTAAAGAAGCGATAAAAGTTTTAAAATATTTATTAGATTTAAATTCCATCAATTATGAAATAGAAGAAGGACTTGTAGGCGGCGCTTCTTATGATGTTTATGGAAAACCTATAACGGAAGAAACTCTTAAAATTGCAAAAGAGTCTGACGCTGTTATATTTGGAGCGGTAGGGGGCACTAAATGGGAACCCCTGCCTATTGGACTAAGACCTGAAAAAGCTCTCCTTACATTAAGATATGATTTAGATTTATACGCTAATTTGCGTCCTGCAAAAGTATATGAAGATTTAATAGATGCTTCACCGTTAAAAAAAGAAATTGTCAGCGGTACCGATATGATGATAATCAGAGAACTTACCGGCGGAATATATTTTGGTAAACCGCGCGGAGTTGAAGATTTGCCTGACGGAACTAAAAAAGGTTTTAATACGCTTGTATATACGACTAAGGAAATTGAAAGAATCGCAAAAATAGCTTTTGATATTTCTATGAAAAGAAGGAAAAAAATTTTATCGGTTGATAAGGCAAATGTTTTGGAATCTACTGAATTATGGAGAAATGTTGTAGCCGATGTATCAAAAAACTATCCTGAAGTTGAGTTGTCCAATATATATGTTGATAATTGTTCTATGCAGCTAATTAAACAGCCTGCATCATTTGATGTTATAGTAACTACTAATTTGTTCGGAGATATATTGAGCGATGAAGCTTCAATGATATCGGGCTCTATAGGGATGCTTCCTTCCGCAAGTTTGAACGGAAAAAAAGGAATGTACGAACCTATTCACGGCAGCGCGCCGGATATTGCAGGGCAAAATAAAGCAAATCCGTTAGCAGCTATTCTTTCTTGCGCCATGATGCTCAGATATAGTTTTGATAAAGATAATTTAGCCGATTATATTGAAAAATCGGTTGAAAATGTTATAAAAAAAGGATACAGAACACAGGATATTTACTCAGGGAGCGCCGGATTGAAATTAGTCGGAACGTCTCAAATGGGTGAAGCGGTTTTATCGGAATTAAAAGATATAATGCCTGCATAATAATAAAAACGCAATCAGGTATTGCTTACTGTTGGAATACTTAAAATAAAATTTCTAAATCTGAATTATGGATTATAATAAATTAATATTAAAGAATATAAGCATATATAATTGATTATAAATATAACAATTAATAATAATAATTAAATGAAAAAAGATAAGTATAATGTGGCGGTTTTAGGTGCTTCAGGTCTCGTAGGCAGAGAAATGATAGACATTTTACAGGAAAGAAATTTTCCCATAAATAAACTTTTTTTGATTGCCTCCGAAAAATCGGCAGGAGAAATTATTCAGTTTAAAGGTAAAGATTATGAAGTTGAACCTGCATCTGAAGATTATTTTAAATTAAAAAAATTAGATATAGTTCTTTCAAGTCCGGGGGCGGCTGCAAGTTCAAAATATAGTCCGATGGCTGCTAAAGAAGGCGCAGTTGTCATAGACAACACATCTTTTTTTAGAATGGATAAAGATGTTCCGTTAATTGTTCCTGAAGTAAATCCCGAAGATATTCAATATTTTAGCAAGAAAAATATAATTGCAAATCCGAATTGTTCGACAATACAAATGCTTGTTCCTTTAAAACCTATTCATGATAAATATAAAATTAAAAGAATTGTGGTGTCAACATATCAATCCACTTCCGGCGCAGGTAAAAAAGCAATAGACGAATTATTTTATGAGACATTAGATATAATAAATTCTGAAGGGAAAGCCGTTCCCGATAAATTTCCGGTGCAAATAGCATTCAACTGCATTCCGCAAATAGACGTTTTTAGCGAAGACTGCTATACTAAAGAAGAAATTAAAATGGTTAAAGAAACACACAAAATATTACATGATGAAAATATTGGAGTATGTGCCACGGCTGTGAGGGTTCCGGTGATGTTTTGCCATGGAGAATCTATTAATATTGAAACAGAAAAGGATTTTGATATTAAGGATATAAAAATATTATTATCTAATACTAAAGGCGTAAAAATTATCGACAATATTTTTAGCGATGATGCAGATGAAAGATATCCGTATCAAACAATGGTGAGCGGCAGTGACGATGTGTATGTAGGAAGAATAAGAAAAGATTTATCGATTAAAAACGGTATCAATTTATGGGTTGTAGCAGACAATGTCAGAAAAGGCGCTGCGTTAAACGCTGTTCAGATAGCTGAAATATTGATAAATAATTATATATAGCATTCATAATAAATTATAATCGGGATATATTCCCTTCTGTCAAGGAGCGGCGCAGCCGATTAATTATGTTACTAATGCTATTCAATTTTTGGACAAAAATATATATTATCCTCCTGTTTAAGTAAAGGCGGTTAAAGAGCTGGGCGGTCTATAATCATTATTTATAGTATATAAACTATAATTTGTAATATCAATTTTAAGCTAATATTCTATAATATTTTTTATTGCTTGTTAAATTATTTAACTATTAAATGTAAATGTAAATGATTGCTGAATGACTACTGAATGACTGCAGGGTCTAAAAACAAAGAAATCCTAAAAAATTTATCGGTAGTTTCTTTTTATACATTTATCAGTAGAATTTTAGGGTTATTTCGTGATGTTGTAATAGCGTATTTTTTTGGTGCCGGATATTTTACTGACGCATTTTTTGTAGCTTTTAGAATTCCGAATCTTCTTAGAAGGCTTTTTGGCGAAGGTGGAATTTCTGCCGCTTTTATTCCTGTTTATTCCGATAGCATTGTTAATAAATCTAAAGAACAATCCGAAGACCTTTTGATGACGGTTTTTACGATTCTATTTATCATACTTCTTTTATTATCGTTAATAGGAGTTATATTTTCTTCATTTTTTGTTACGATAACTGCGCCCGGTTTTATCGGTAAGCACTTAGAATATAATCTCACGGTTTTTTTAACTAGAATTATGTTTCCATACATAATTTTAATAGGTCTTACTGCTTTTTTCGCCGGGATTTTAAATGTTTACGGGTCATACGGTCCAGGCGCTTTTTATCCGATAATTTTAAATATTGTGCTGATACTAAGTGCGATATTGCTGAGGTCTTTTTTTCATTTCAAGATTATATCTTTGGCTATAGGCGTTATTATCGGCGGTATTTTACAATTATCATCGCAGCTTTATTATATAAAATATAAAAAAATAAAATTAGGATTTAGATTTAATATTAAGAATAAAGACGTTAAAACGGTGTTTAAGCTTTTAACGCCTTCGCTTTTAGGTATGGCAGTAATACAATTAAATTTGCTGTTTGATACATTGTTAGCATCGTTTTTGCCTGTCGGAAGTATCTCTTATCTTTACTATGCCGATAGACTTTATCAATTTCCCCTCGGAGTGTTTGCTATCGCTCTGCAAACTGCGATTTTTCCTGTTATGTCCGCTTCTTTTGCGAGGCAGAACAACGAAGAAATACGGCATTCTTTTAATTTTGCAACATCGTTAATGTTTTTTATAATTATCCCGTCAAGTATCGGTTTAATACTTTTAAAAAGCCAGTTGGTAGATTTAATATATATGCATGGATTATTTAACAGTTTTGATGCAAAACAGACAGCTTCGGTGTTATTATTTTTTATAATTGGATTATGGGCTTCCGCATTGTTAAAAACGGTAGTTCCCGTGTTTTACTCAATGAAAGATACAAAAACTCCTGTTAATGCGGCTATATATGCTTTAATAATCAATATCGTACTTGCGGTTATTTTAATGAAGATTCTCGGCGTAGATGGCTTAGCTCTTGCGTCAAGTATTTCTTTAATATTTAATTATTTCTTTCTTTTAAATAAAATAAGCATAAAAAATAAATTTAAATTAAATAAAGAATTTTTAGTATCTTTTTTTAAAACAATTTGCGCAGGAATTATAATGGGAGTTTTAGTTGAATTTGCAATTATTGAAAGCATGCAATTCAGATTGAGTTTAATCTTTATTATAGCTATATCGCTGATTGTAGGCGTGCTATCATATATAGGAGCGTCTTTTGCTGTTAAAAATGAAATACTTGAGTTATTATATAATAATATTTTGAAAAAAAATAAGTCCGAATAAATTTATCAAATTTATTTTAATTAAATATGCTTATTTATTTAGCCGACTTACTTAAAGGTAAAATAATAAATTAAATATTATTTTCAGGAAAAGAGGAAAAGGTAAAAAGAGGAAGAAAGAGGAAAAGGTATCAGAGGAAAAGGCAGGAAAAGGTATCCGATTTATTTTTTTGCATACGAAACATTCAATTTACAAAGAAAATATTAAAAAAATTAATCGGATACCTTTTCCGAACTTATATGAAATTTCAAATAAATTTATCAAATTTTATTTTATTAACTATTATGTTATAATTATTAAAATGGCGATAAAGACAAAACTATATACGGAAAAAATTGAATTAGACGACATTGAACTATTTAACAGATTTGCGGATATTTCATTAAATACTCTGCCTATAGTGGAGAAAGAGTTTGCCGTGAACGCTGCGATAAGAGGCAACATTATAATGATTAGCGGCTTAAATGAAAATGTTAAATTATCAAGTTCGTTTATTTATGATCTGGTAAATTTGTATAGATTAAATATTAAAATCAACGACGATGAAATTATTAAAATGTCCAAGGCAAAGATAGCTAATCCTGCTATAAATTTGCATGAACAATTTTATAAAGCTGTTCTTATTACCCATAGAAAAAAGGTAATTTCGCCAAAAACAATAAATCAGAAGAAGTATGTAGATGCTATTTTTGAAAATGATATAGTAATAGGCATAGGACCTGCGGGTACGGGCAAAACATATCTTTCAATGGCTTGCGCCATAAATCTCTTTCAAAAAAATATGTTTGACAGAATTGTATTAACTAGACCTGCGGTGGAAGCGGGAGAAAAACTCGGTTTTTTGCCGGGAGATATTACGGAAAAAATAAATCCGTATTTGCGTCCTTTATATGATGCGCTGTATGAAATGCTTGAATTTGATAAAGTTGTTAAACTGATAGAACAAGATATAATTGAGGTTGCGCCTCTCGCGTTTATGAGAGGAAGAACTTTAAATAATTCATTTATTATATTAGATGAAGCTCAAAATACTACAAACGAGCAAATGAAAATGATGCTGACAAGAATAGGCTCCGGTTCAAAAATTGTAGTTAACGGAGACATTACGCAAACCGATTTGCCTGCCGACAAAGAATCAGGTTTAATAACGGCAGGCAATATCTTAACGGGAATTGAAGGAATTAAAATTATTAATTTTAATAAGGCAGATATTTTAAGGCATAAACTTGTCCAGAATATTATAAAAGCATATGAAACGAACGAAATTCATAGAAATTCTAAAAAGTAAGCGGTTTGGAATAAAAAACCATCAATATAAGTTGACTGCAATTTTAGTTATATCTTCAATCTTGCTTACTTTTATGCTTTATAGCGGAGTAGAATATATAAAAAACAAATATAAAGCGGGAGAAATATCGAAAAAAACAATAATTGCAAGAAAAAGTTTTAGATATATTAATGTTAAAAAAACTAACGATATCCTTAAATCAAAAATTAAAGACATTCCAGATGTCTATATTTATTATCCTGAGATAAAAGCGGTTTTGGAAAGAAAAATAAGAAAAGCGTTCAGAAAAGCAGCGTCCTTTGCTCTGGTTCATACAAAAAATAATGTAAATGAGGGAATTTCAGGAAATATATTTAATTCGGAACTCGGTACAAAATTAAATAATAAATTGCTAAGTGAATTTTATTTTTTAAACTATAATAAAAACACAGAAAATTATATTTTAAAAATAATAGACGATATATATAAAAAAGGAATTATTTCAGGGAATTATATACGGAATAAAACAATTAATATTAGAAATATAGTAACAAACAATTCAAAATTAATAAAATATCCCCAATTTTTTTTTACGTTAAAAAAGGCAAAAAATTTTTCTTATTATTACACACAGCAATATTTAAGTTTTCTGCCTTCTTACTTGAGAAACGATATCTATGTCGTTGTATCTGCAGTTACGAAGCCTGATATAATATATTCAAAATCCTTAACTATAAGAAAAATTGAAGATGTAAAAAAAGAATTTCATCCAATATATAAACATATAATAAAAGGCATGCTCTTAATAAGCGCGGGACAGTTGATTACTAAATCAAAAGCTTTAGAGCTCAATACTTATGAAGATAAATTTATATTAAAAAATAATATACCTTCGTTAATAGGGCTTTTTTTTGTCGTTGCTATTCTGCTATCCGTTTCTTACCTGTTTCCGTATAAATTTATAAGAAAATTCAGAACATCTTTAGATTTTAAAAATATTATTTTTACAATGATTATTTTAATTTTTTCTGTATTAGCTATAAAAATAGGCATAATATTTGCCGATGCTTTTTCTAATTATTTCCCGTTTATAAATAAGCAGGATATTTACTATTTAATTCCTTTTGTTTTTGGTCCTATGCTTATTAGAATAATATTAAACTCTGAAGTTTCCGTAGTTTTTATAGCCGTATTTTCAATATTAGCAGCGATTATCTTTAAGAATAATATTTTCTTTATGATATACGCGTTTAGCGGGAGCTTTATTGCTTCCTATGAAGTATTTGATTTTTCGTCGTGGGGAAGAGTTATCAGATCTGGAATTGTTACCGGTATCGCAAATATTTGTATGGTCATAGCATTTTCTCTAGTCAGTCTTAATTTGTTAAATATTCAGAATGTTTACAGTATTGTTTTCGCATTTTCATCTGGTATTTTTTCTTCTATAATTGTAATCGGATTAATACCTATATTAGAGAGGGTGTTTAAATATACCACGGATTTTAAGCTGTTAGAATTATCCAGTTCAAATCATCCGCTATTAAGGCAGCTTTCTCTGATAGCTCCCGGAACTTATCAGCACTCTATAATGGTAGCTACATTAGCAGAATCTGCTGCCGACGCAATAGATGCAAATCCGCTGCTTGCAAGAGTAGCAAGTCTTTATCATGATATAGGCAAAATAAATAAGCCGAATTATTTTATAGAAAATATTAACAGTAAGGATAATCCGCATGATAAGTTATCTCCGACAATGAGCAGTTTAATAATAACTTCCCATGTTAAAGACGGTAATGAGCTTGCCAAAAAATATGATCTCGGAGACAAAGTCACTAATATAATAGCTCAGCACCATGGGAATTCCATGATAGGAGCTTTTTATGAAAAAGCTCAAAAAGAAAACAAAGATGAGAATTTATCTAAAGAAATTTTCAGGTATCTGGGTAAAAAACCTCAAACGAAAGAAGCGGGTATTATCATGCTTGCAGATTCCGTAGAAGCTATATCAAGAACTTTAGAAAACATATCTCCGTCAAGGCTTGAGCTTATGGTTGAAAAAACGGTCAATAGAATTTATAATGACGGACAGCTTGATGAATGCGAACTTACGTTAAAAGATTTATATAATATCAAAAAAGCTTTTATTAAAGTTTTAAATAGCATTTTTCATCAAAGAATTCCATATGCGGGGAGATATAATATTGAAGAAACAGAAGAAAACAGTACAAAAAGTAATAATAAATATAATGAATATCCAAAGAAAGGAGCAGCTAAATCAAAAGTTAGTCCGTTATATCGTTGAAAAAGCCGTATCAAATTTATTTTACGGTTCTTTTCAAATTGATGTAATTTTTTGTTCAGCCGCTTATATAAAAAACTTAAATAAAAAATACAGGGATAAAAACAAAGCAACGGATATTCTTTCTTTTGAATTTAAAGAATATGATGAAGATGTATATTTCATAGGAGAACTATTTATCTGTCCTTCAATTGCAAAAAAAAATGCCTTAGATTTTAAAGATTTTTGGGATAAAGAAGGCTGGGCATCAAAAAATAAAACAGAATATTTAATAAATAAAAATACAGAATATACTGATTTTGAAAAAGAGATTATTTTACTTTTAATTCACGGTATTTTACATTTGTTTGGATATGATCATACCGGCGACGATGAGAATAATGAAGAAATGAAGAAATTGCAGAATATTTTATATCTCGATGCGGCGATTTTTTAATTTATTATTTTATTAGTTATTAATTAATGGAAACAGGTAAAGAAAATAATAAAGATTTTTCATACAAAAAACCGTATAAGCCTAAGAATTGGGTTGAAGCGTTTAATGTAGCTATTGAGGGTATAATTTTAGCTACAAAGACGGAACGCAATATGAAAATCCATTTTTTCGCAGCGATGGCTGTTATCCTCGCAGCTATTTTTTTAAAATTGCCGAAGATTGATTTTTTGTTAATATTTATTAGCGCCATTATAGTTTTATTTGCAGAATTATTTAATACTTCAATAGAATATTTTCTGGATTTATTTTTCGAAGGCTACTCAATGAAAACGGCTGCGATTAAAAATATTGCCGCAGGTTCAGTTTTAGTAGCTTCGTTTGGAGCTTTTGTAGTAGGATATGAAATATTTTCAAAATATGTATATAGTATGTTATACTATATTCTTATTATGATAAAGACCGATGAATCAAATATGATAATTGCAGTAATATCAATTATATTTGTTATAGTTATTATAATTAAAGCCATTTTTAATAGCGGAAAGCCTTTGAGCGGAGGTATGCCCAGTGGACATTCTGCCGTCGCATTTTCAATTTGGCTTATGGTGTCTCTCGTAACATTAAATCCTATAGTGTCACTGCTTACTTTTATTTTAGCTTTTCTTGTCGCTTCATCAAGAAAAAAAATCGGCATACATACTTCTGCCGAAGTCATTACCGGCAGCTTGATAGGCATTATAATAACGGTTTTAGCTTTTAAATTTTTTTATTTTTAATAAAATAAAAAATAACGCACTTAATTAAAATATTACATCTTATTTATGAGCCAAAATAAAGAAGCTGATTTAGATTATAATTATAAGGGATTTCAGGGATTAATTAATATTGTAGAGCAGCTGAGGTCAGAAAACGGTTGTCCCTGGGATAAAAAACAAACTGAAGAAACTCTTAAACCTTATATTTTAGAAGAAGCTTATGAAGTCATAGAAGCTTTGGATTCTCAAGATACAGGAGAAATTTCGGAAGAATTAGGCGACCTCTTACTTCAAGTCGTGTTTATATCTCAAATATATGCAGAGAAAAAAATATTTTCAATTGAAGATGTTATAGAAAAAATAAATAATAAATTGCTGCGGAGACACCCTCATGTTTTTGATAAAACATTCAGTTTGAAAGAAGGGGAATGTTTAGACGATATCATTTTAGAAAATTGGGAAAACATTAAAAAACAGGAAAAAAATGAAAAAAAACATAAAAAACAAATTTACAATGAAAATAATATTAATAATAGCAGTAATAATGATAACAAAGACGGCAATAATTTCAACATAAATAATATTATTAATTCTTCAATTTATGTCATTAAGAATATGCCTGCGCTTCATAGAGCTTATATGATACAGGAAAAAGCATCAAGGCAGGGGTTTGATTTCTCAAGTATAGATGAAGCATTATATAAAATTAGCGAAGAAACAAATGAACTTAAAAAAGAAATTGAAAATCTTAAAAATGATTTTATTAATATCAATAACATTAAAGATAATAAATCAAAATTAATAAATAACAACATTCAAGATAATGAATTAAAATTATTAAATAAATTAAATGATAACAATAATAACATTGGTGACGATAAAAATAATATAGAAAAGAGAATTAATTTAAATAATGATGATGGTAATATTGATAAAAATGATATAGACAAAATGAAAAAAGAAATAAAAAAAGATAATTATATTTTTAATGATGATGAAAATAATGCAGACAAGATAATAGAAGAATACGGCGACTTATTATTTTCTATCGTAAACATAGGCCGATTATTGGATTTGCACCCTTGTAATGCACTGAACGGCTCATCCGATAAATTTATTAAAAGATTTCATTATATTGAAAATCGACTTGCTTCAGTCCAAAATTCTAATATTAAATCTGCAGATGCTGACGCATTGAACAATTTGTGGGAAGAGGCTAAAAAATATATTTAATTATTTAATATATTCAATATATCATAAATAAAAATATTACTCTTGTTTATGCCGGTTCAAGAACCCTTCTAAGATATTATAAATGAATCTATATATTTTGTTTATTGGATTAATATTAATTGTTTTGCCCGGTGTTTATGATTATTTATTGATTGATTTAATGAAAAATATTGAATGATTTTTTAAATTTTACCTATATGTATGTTATATATTTTATAAATTTTAAAATAAAAATTTATTAAATTAATAAAAATGGCTTTAAAAATAAATACAAACAATAAATTTAACAATGTGTTGTTTTCTGTTTTATCGGGAATATTGCTTATTTTAATATTTCCGAAATTTAATCTTGAATTTGTCGCATGGATTGCTTTAATCCCCTTATTTATTTCAATAAATAAATCAAAAAGTTTTAAAGAATCCTTTTTTTACGGTTTTATTTCAGGCGTTATATTTTATGCGGGAATATTATACTGGATAATTTACACAGTTCATGTATTCGGCAATTTGCCGTATTATATTTCTATTTTTACATTGCTTCTTTTATCTTCATATCTGGCGTTATATATAGGTTTTTTTGCAGGTTTTGTTAAAATATTAATTAATCCTGCTACAAAAAATATTAAAATTAATAAATATTTTATAATATTAAGTTTTATTTTAGTTCCATCCTGCTGGGTTTTTTTTGAATACCTTAAATCAACGTTATTGACGGGCTTTCCATGGGAAAATCTCGGCTTTTCTCAATATTTAAATATCCCTTTTATTCAGGTATCTAATATAGTCGGCACTTTTGGATTATCTTTTATTATAGTTCTGATTAATTTTGTTATTTTTCATTTTATATTTTATAAAAATATTTCAAAAAAGC
The DNA here is from genome assembly GCA_027365695.1 of Candidatus Acididesulfobacter sp. Taxonomy (GTDB): domain Bacteria; phylum SZUA-79; class SZUA-79; order Acidulodesulfobacterales; family Acidulodesulfobacteraceae; genus Acididesulfobacter. The sequence goes on from DAHXMB010000132.1 coordinate 12,516, forward strand.
AGGCTGCCGTAGAATTTTTATTTGCATTATCGGTTTTTTTATGTGTTATTGCGTACGGATATTTTAATATTTACAGTGTTAAAAATGATTTATCCGGTAAGAAATCTTACAGAGTTGCTGCCATTCAGGGGAATATAGGTATGTTTCAAAAATGGAAAATTACTAAAAAAAGAACGACGCATATATATTTAAGTCTGACTAAAAAAGCAATGCGTTATAAACCTTATCTTGTCTTATGGCCCGAAACAGCTTTGCCTTATATTATTTCGGATTATCCTGAATATTGGAAAAAGGTAATGAATTTTGTTAAAGCTAATAAAATATATTTAATTTTCGGGGCTGTAGGCGTTAGATTTTATAACTACAAAGAACATTATTATAATCGTGATTATATGTTTACTAAATCAGGAAAATACTCGTATTACGATAAACATCATCTTGTTCCCTTCGGGGAATATATCCCGTTAAGACATCGGCTGCCTTTTCTTGCCCATATATTAAAAGGCGCAGGCATAGGCAATTTTACCCCAGGAGAAAAATTCCGAATTTTGAATGGGGGGGAAATTAAAGCAGGCTCTATGATATGCTACGAAGCTTATTTTGATTCATTAGTGAGGCATTTTTCAAAAGACGGAGCAAATCTGTATATAAGCATTACCGATGACGCATGGTACGGTAAAACGGCAGCTCCTTATCAGGATATGTCAATGACCGTATTTTCTGCGGTAGAAAACGACAGATATGTGGACAGGGCCGGAAATTCAGGTATAAGCGGAATAATATCTCCTACAGGAAGTATAATTTCAGAAACAGGTATTTTTAAAAGAATGTTTATAATAGGAAATATAAAATTAATTAATCATAAGACTTTTTTTGCATTATATGGTAATATGTTTGCTCATATAATTATTTATATTTTTATAATATCAATGATAATTTATTTTTATTTTAATAGGAGAAAAATAAACAAAAAATGAAAGATATTAAAACTAATAATAAAGAAATGTCCGATAGCGCTCATGCAGATGCTATAATTAATATCGATTTTATAGAAAAAAATATAGAGATTTTAGATGATAAATTATCTAAAATACGGAGGAGCCTTTGACCCGGATAAAATAAATCAAAGAATTGAAGATATTAATAAAATTGCGGCGGATAAAGATTTTTTTAGCAATAAATCTTTATCCGCATCTATTTTAAAAGAAAAAACGTACTTAGACAATAGACTAAACCCTTTTATTGCAGTTTACGAAGAATTTAAAAATTTAAAAGAGTTGGCAGCTCTGGCTATAAAAGAAAATGATTCTGAACTATTAGCGGAAATTGAACAAAATTTGAAAACATTAGAAAAAACAATTTCAAATTTAGAGATTGAATTAACTCTTTCGGGAAAAGACGATAAATTAAATGCAATTGTTGAAATACATGCAGGTTCGGGCGGCACCGAATCGATGGATTTTGCCTCTATGCTTTTAAGAATGTATTTAAGATGGGCTGACAAAAAAAATTTTCCCGTCAATATTTTGGAGTTTAATGCGGGAGATGAAGCCGGCGTAAAGAGCGTGACATTCATTGCTTCAGGGCTTTATACATACGGCTATCTTAAATCGGAAACAGGAGTTCATAGACTTGTAAGAATATCTCCTTTTGATGCCAATAAACGCAGACATACGTCATTTGCTTCCGTTTTTGTTTATCCGGAGATAGAAGATACTTCCGAAGTAATTATAGATGAAAAAGATTTGAGGATTGACACATACAGATCAAGCGGGGCAGGCGGGCAGCATGTTAATACCACGGATTCGGCGGTTAGAATTACACATTTGCCGACAGGAGTGGCAGTTGCATGTCAGAATGAAAGGTCTCAACATAAAAATAAAGATACGGCGCTAAAACTTTTAAAAGTTCGGCTTTACGATTATTATAAAAAAAAGAAAGAGGAAGAAGAAAATAAACTGCAAAAGGACAAAAAAGAAATATCCTGGGGTTCGCAGATAAGGTCATATACTCTTAATCCCAACAGGGTTATTAAAGACCATCGCACTGGAGTTACCGAATATGATACCGAAAGCGTTTTTGACGGAAATATAGATGAATTTATTAACGGATACCTCATCAGTCAAATTTCTTCTAAATAAATATTAAGGTGATTAAAATGGATGAAGAATTAAATATTATAGAAAAAAATAAAATTAATATTATTAACGTTTTAAGAGAAAAAGGCATAAATCCGTTTAACAATAAATTTGTAAAAGAGAATGTGATAGAAGATATTTTAGCTGAATATGATGATGCTTCTAAAGAATTTTTGGAAGAAAATAATATACATATTAAAACATCGGGAAGAATTTTAATAATAAGAAGTTTTGGTAAGGCTTCTTTTTTCAGATTGAGAGACGGCTATGGAGAAATACAATGTTATATACAGAGAGGTTCAGTTTCGGACGAAGATTTTGAACTTTTTGACAAATTTTTAGATGCTGGTGATATTTGCGGCGTAGCGGGTCATTTATTCAGAACAAAAACAAACGAACTTACAATTAAGGCAGAAAGCATAAAACTTTTAAGCAAATCGGTATTGCCGCTGCCTGAGAAATGGCATGGACTTAAAGATATAGAGGTACGGTTTAGAAAAAGATACGTTGATTTAATTGCAAATAAAGATGTCCGTGATATTTTTATAAAAAGAGCCGATATTATTAACTATGTAAGAGTTTTTTTAAATAACAGCAAATTTTTAGAAGTTGAGACTCCGATAATGCATGCAAATCCCGGAGGCGCTACGGCAAGACCATTTAAAACGCACCATAATGCATTGGATTTAGAACTTTATATGAGAGTCGCTCCTGAACTTTATTTAAAAAGGTTGCTCGTCGGCGGATTTGACAGAGTATATGAAATTGGCAGAAATTTCAGGAATGAAGGAATTTCCGTTAAACATAACCCTGAATTCACAATGCTTGAGTTTTATATGGCTTATAGCAATTATGAAGATATGATGAAATTTGTAGAAAAGATGATTTCGGGCTTAGTTGAAAAAATTTGTGGAAAATTAGAAATAAATTATATAGGAACCGACATTAATTTTACCACCCCTTTTAAAAAGATTAAATTACAGGATAGCTTATACGAAGTTGCGGGTTTTTCAACCGAAGATGTTGATTCTTCGGACAAAATCATTAAAATTTTACAAAATTTAAATTTATCCGTTGATAATAATATGAGCTATGGAGAGCTATTAACAATTTTATTTGAGGAAACGGTAGAATCTAAACTGATAAATCCGACTTTTGTGACCGACTATCCCGTAGAAAGCTCTCCGCTCGCAAGGAGAAGCGATTTAGACCCTAAAGTTGTTGACAGATTTGAATTTTTTGTTGCAGGAAGAGAATTGGCAAATGCTTTTTCAGAACTGAATGATCCTTTCGATCAGGAAGAAAGATTTAAGGCTCAGGTTGATATTAAATTAAAAGAAGGTTTGCCTGCCGAAATAGACGAAGATTATATAGAAGCGTTAAAATACGGTCTTCCTCCCGCTGCGGGGTGCGGAATTGGAATAGACCGGTTAGTTATGCTTTTAACTAATTCTTATTCTATAAGGGATGTTATTTTGTTTCCATTACTTAAACCTGTTAAATAAATTATAGAATATACCTAACTAAAGTTAAATATTCAAATTAAATGAATATTAAATGAATATTAAATGAATAAAAAAATAAAAATAAAATAAATTTATGAATTTTCAAACAAAAGTTGCATTGCATTATTTAAAACCGAAAGGAAATTCTTTTATATCTCTTTTGAGTTTTATTTCAATAGCCGGAATAGCCATAGGAGTTATGGCTCTTATTGTTGTAATTTCCGTTATGAACGGTTTTGACCACGCGCTTGAAGAAAAGATTGTAGGGATCGAATCTCAGGTTGTTGTACTAAATTACGGCGGCTTAATACCCGATTATAAACAAATTGCTAAAAAAATAAACAAAATAAAAGGCGTTAAAGAAGCTGCCCCTTTTATATATACCGATGTTATGCTGTCTTCAAACACTACATCTGCGGGAAGCGTGCTTAGAGGAGTTGCTGCCAAAGGGGAATCAATGACCACTAGTTTAGGTAAATATATTATTAAAGGCAGTTTAAAATCTTTAAACAATAAAAAGTATAACGGAATAATTCTCGGAAAAGTTTTAGCTCAAAGATTAGGAGTTGGTGTCGGCGGCAAAATAAGCGTTATTTCTCCGCAGGGGCAGATTACGCCTTTTGGTGTAATGCCAAAATCTGAAGTTTTCACGGTAAGCGGTATTATGAATAGCGGCATGTACAACTATGATTCTACATTTTCGTTTATTTCTTTAAAAAATGCGCAAAATTTTATCGGATTAAGCTCCAATGAAGTAACGGGTATGGAAGTCAAGCTATATAATATAAATAATGCAAGGGCCGTTGCAGCTAATATTAATAAAAATTTACATAGCCCTTACTACGCTCTAAGCTGGGAACGATTAAATAAAAATTTATTTGCGGCTTTAAAACTTGAAAAACTTACAATGTTTGTTATACTATCTTTGATAGTTCTGGTAGCCGCTTTTAATATAATTTCTACATTGATAATGGTGGTAATGGAAAAAAGAAAAGATATAGCGATATTAAAATCGATAGGAGCAAGTTCTAAAAATATAATGCAAATTTTTATAATTCAAGGCGTCATAATCGGATTAGCAGGAACATTTATAGGTTTAAGCGCAGGTTTTCTTATAGGTTATATTGAGGAAGTTTATCATATCGTCAAACTTCCCCCTTCTGTTTACTATATAACTAATTTACCGGTAAGAATGACTTTAAACGAATTTCTTATAATAGGTATCTCTGCTTTACTCCTTAGCTTTATAGCTACAATTTATCCGTCATATAAAGCAAGTAAAATTGACCCTGCCGAAGGTGTGCGATATGAATGAAAACTTTATAAATGCCGTTTCTCTCCGTAATGTTTCTAAAATTTTTAAAGCAGGAGCCAATAATGATGAAGTTGTAGTGCTGAAAAATGCGGGAATAGATATAAAATATGGCGATTCTATTGCAATAACAGGCGAATCTGGAACAGGAAAGAGCACATTACTGCATATAATGGGATGTCTTTTAAATCCAGACTCGGGTTCCGTCAATTTTTTTGACGACATAGATGTTAATAATTTGCCCGATAATCGTTTGGCAAGGTTTCGCAATGAGAATATAGGGTTTGTTTTTCAATTTCATTACCTTCTTAATGAATTTAATTGCGTAGAAAATGTAGCGATGCCTTTGTTCATAAAGGGCGAGGCAAAAGCATCGGCGATAAAAAAGGCTAAAGATTATTTATGCGAGTTTGGTCTTGAGCGCAGGATGTATTTTAAACCTTATATGCTTTCCGGCGGTGAACAGCAAAGAACTGCAGTGGCAAGAGCTTTAGTAGCATCTCCTAAAGTTATCCTTATGGATGAGCCTACCGGAAACTTAGATCATAGTCAAGCTGAGTCTTTGCAAAAGATAATTTTTAATTTGAAAGAAAAATATAATAAAACGTTAATTGTAGTTACCCATGATTTAAATTTTTCAAATATGATGAATATTAAAATTACAATTGAAAACGGCTCTATAAAAAAGATATTAAATTAAAATTAATTGACTTGTTTTTTATATTTGATAACTTATTTAAATTATGCGATATTATAAAAATATTATATATATATTTTTGATTCTGATTGTTGTCCTGTGTTCAAACGGCATTGCTTATGCATCTATAAATAATAGCAATGTTTTTACCGGATTTTTTCATCAAAAAGGCAAACCTGTTTTGTCAAATATTGATAAATCTTTCGAAACTGCTTTTTTGCGATATATAAAATCTGCCAAGCCTTATTTTGTAATAGCTTATTCGCATCTTAAAAAAGCCCCTTATTTTAACTTTAATAAAAAAATTAATTTAATTAGAATTAAAAAATTAGGATTGTTGTATAATTCTAATTATATTATTACAGGCAGCATTGCCAGATTCGGTTCGCAATACAGACTCCATGCAATGATAGTTAATTTGAATAATATTTATCATTCAAAAACACTGAAATATATTGGGACTGGAGAAAAGTCGCTAAATAAAAATATCGGTCTTTTAGCTTACGAGGTCTCTTTCGTAATTGCAAAAAATTATAGTAAAAAACCGTTATCGGCATTATCAAGTCCCGCTAAATTTTCTAAAAAAATATATGCAATACGCGTAGAAGGAAATATCAGAGTCGGAACAGGACAACAATCAGAATCAAAAATATATATATAATATTTTT
>DAHXMB010000137.1:0-2163 GCA_027365695.1 Candidatus Acididesulfobacter sp.
CTATATAGATATTATTCGTTTAACTTATTATTATTATTTAAATATTATTATTTTATTATTTAAATAATAAAATTATTTAGGATTACCCCTATTTAGAACTGCCTCCGGCCTTACTGGTTGAATCCATATCTTTTTCATAAAGAATAATCGGCATTGAATTGTTTAATATTACATCGTCATTAATGACACATTCTTTAATAGAAGAATCAGTCGGTATTTCATACATGACATCAAGCATAATAGACTCAAGAATAGATCTTAACCCTCTTGCTCCTGAGCCATGAGTGATCGCCTGTTTAGTAATTTCTTTGATAGCCGAATCCGTAAATTTAAGCTTAACATCTTCCATATCAAAAAGTTTTTGATACTGTTTTATTAAAGCATTCTTAGGTTTTGTTAAAATTTCTACGAGCGCTTTTTCGTCAAGTTCTTCTAATGCGGCTATAACCGGAAGTCTGCCTATAAATTCGGGTATAAGACCGAATCTTAGTAAATCTCTTGCTTCAACTTTCTTAATAATATCATAAGAATACGTTTGTTTTTCTCTTTTTACACTGACGGTAAATCCTATAGGCTGTGAATTCATTCTTTTTTCAATTATCCTGTCAAGACCTGTAAAAGCTCCGCCGCATATAAAAAGAATATTGCTTGTATCTATTCTTAAAAATTCCTGATGCGGGTGTTTTCTTCCGCCTTTTGGCGGTACATTAGCAATCGTGCCTTCTATAATTTTTAAAAGAGCCTGCTGAACACCTTCCCCTGAGACATCTCTTGTAATAGAAACATTGTCGGATTTTTTTGCTATTTTATCAATTTCATCTATATATATTATACCTTTTTGAGCTCTTTCAACATCATAATCGGCATTCTGAAGGAGCGATAGAATAATGCTTTCTACATCCTCGCCTACATAACCGGCTTCGGTTAAACTTGTTGCATCGGCAATCGCAAAGGGAAGCTCAAACATTCTTGCAAGAGTTTCTGCCAATAATGTTTTACCGCTTCCCGTGGGACCTATCAGCAAAATATTGCTTTTCTGCATTTCAACGTCTTGAAGCGGATTCTTATCTTTTGACTCTTTTAAACCTTTATTTTTTTTCAATGCGTCATTATATTCAATTCTTTTATAATGATTATATACGGCAACCGAAAGTATTTTCTTAGCTCTTTCCTGCCCTATCACATACTGGTCTAAAAAATCTTTAATTTCGGCAGGTTTGTAAATCCGGTCTTTATCTTTTAATTTAACTTCTACAGGCTCATGAATTTCTTCAGAAATAATATCATTGCATAATTCAATACATTCATCACATATATAAACCGATGGACCTGCTATAAGTTTTTTAACCTCGTCCTGCGATTTTCCGCAAAAAGAACAGTATAACTCTCTCCCGCTGTTATCATCGCTACCATTTTTCTTAGCCATTTTAATTACCTCTTTATTTTTTATCTTTACTATTTATTTCTTTAATTTTATCCTTATTTATATCCTTTTTTTCGACCACTTTATCTACAATGCCGTATTCCACGCTTTGCGTACCGCTCATGTAGAAATCTCTCTCAGCATCTTCCTTAATTTTTTCAATAGACTGCGAAGTATGAGAAGACAGTATATGGTTTAGCTCTTCTCTCATTCTTAAAATTTCGCGCGCCTGTATATCAATATCGGTAGCCTGCCCCTGAAACCCTCCTGAAGGCTGATGTATCATTATTCTTGCGTGGGGCAAAGCAAATCTTTTACCTTTTGTTCCCGCAGCAAGCAATACCGCTCCCATACTTGCGGCTTGTCCCATGCAAAGAGTTGAAACATCAGGTCTAATATATTGCATAGTGTCGTAAATAGCAAGTCCTGAAGTTATAACACCGCCGGGTGAATTAATATAAATATTTATATCTTTTTCAGGGTCTTCGGATTCTAAAAATAAGAGCTGGGCTATTATAAGATTTGCAAATGTATCGTCAATTGCTTCACCTATAAAAATAATTCTGTCTTTTAATAACCGTGAATATATATCATAAGCCCTTTCTCCCCTGTGCGTCTGTTCAACAACCATTGGAATCAATGACATGCCTGTTATCTCCTGATTTCTTAATTAATTTCTTTTATAATTATTTAATTTTTATATATATTATTCATAAATTGACATAGTTCTAAGCAAAATG
>DAHXMB010000191.1:0-3298 GCA_027365695.1 Candidatus Acididesulfobacter sp.
TTATATATGGTATAATATACCATATATAATATAACAAAAATAAATATATTTATGAAAGCTAAATTATTATTTCATCGAAAAAATATCGAACCTAACGGAGATATTACGGAGATGAAGATATGGCAGGTGCCGGATTCAAAAGATAAGCCGCATGGATTAAAATATTCGCTCGTCTATATTCAAAACGGCAAAAGAGTCATTGGATTCGACAATGCCGAAGGCAAAGGCGAACATAAGCATTATAAAGGAAAAGAATACAGCTACGATTTTAAAAGCATCGATAATTTAATAAAAGATTTTTATAGCATGATAAAAAAAATAAGGAGTGATAAGCTATGAATATAAAAAAAATAAATATCGGGATAAAAAGTTTAAACGAAAGTTTGGAAGATTTTGCTGATACATGGAAAAAACTTGAATCAGGTGAAAAGGTTAAGAAAGAAGAAGGGATATATTTTGAATCCATAGATGCCGTAAGGTCGGTTCTTACAAATAACAGACTCTTAATTCTCAAGACAATAAAAGATAAACATCCAAAATCCGTATATGAATTATCCAAGATGTTAGGCAGAAATTTAAAAAACGTTAATCAGGATTTAGATATGCTCTTAAGAATTGGACTCGTAGAACTCAAAAAAGAAAAGACGAATAAAAATCGCGTTATCCCTTTTGTGAATTATAATGAAATTATGTTTGCTATACCGCTATAGCGTCAGATGAAAATAAAAAAGAAGAAAAAAAGAAAAAAAGGAGTCAAAAGAAAAAAAGGAGTCAGCAACAGTGTTTGCGGAGCGAAATCCGTATTAGAGAAAGATTGATATATTCCCTATTGATATTATTCATTGTTTCAACCGTTGCAACTTTTATTTAATTTATTATTTAAAGGCATTTGCCGTGATACATCTATCCGACGGCATTATCTATGCTTTAATAGGCGCATCTATCGCAGAAATAGTTAGCATTATTCTTCTTGGAATTGCAACAATTATTTATACTCTAAGTTAAGAATACTTTATTTTATTTCTTTTTTTATTTTATATTTTAAAATTTACCTTTTTATATTTGATATAGAAAAAAGTATCCGATTTATTTTATATCTCACTCCCGCTTGAATTTTGTCGGTTTTTCCCGTCCGTAAGCGCTATTTAGTTAACTTGATTATTTTTTAATTTATATATACTATAAAATAATTTTTGTGATATTTACTAAAAATATTATATAATTAAAATATGAATCCAGATTTTGAATTATCTTCACATGCGTTAGATATGTTAAAAGAGCGAAAAATTTTAGAGGAATGGTTATGGGAAACTTTAAACAATCCTGATTGGACAAGTATAGAAGAAGATAAAAATATGCATTATTTTAAGGGTATTTCGGCATATAATAACAGGGTTTTACATGTTGTAGTAAATCAAGATATTTTTCCAAAAATAATAGTAACAGTATTTTTTGATCGTAGAATGAGGAAGCAAATATGAGATTAAAAATTGATGAAAAAACCGATTCTCTTTATTTTAGATTAGACGAATCGTCTATTGTTGAATCCGAAGAAGTGCAGCCGGGAGTGATTTTGGATTTTAATTCTGAAGGGAAAGTTGTGGGAATTGAAATGCTTGATTTAAGCTTAAGAATAAAACCAGATCAATTAAAAGTTTTTCAATATGAAACCGCATAGGTATATTATTATCCATGGTATCCAATAAATACAATAAATAAAGGGGTCAGCCATTGCTATTGAAGTAAAAAGATTTAAGGCAACATTGAAATAATTAAATAATTTTAAGGTATCCGATTTATTTTATTCCTTGTATAATATATGTATTATATTTAAGTTCTGCAAGCTGGAAAATATAGGTTTTTCTTTTTTAGCAGAGAAGGAAAGGAACCTGTTCATATTCATGTTGAATCCGGCGGCGATTATGCAAAGTACTGGCTTGAGCCTGTTTCGCTTGCAACATCTGTGGGTTACAGCGCAAAAGAATTGAATGAAATAAAAAAATTAGTTTTGGAAAATATAAAATTTTTAAAGGATAAATGGTATGAACACTTTAACTAATAAAACATTGATTAGCGATGTACAGTTTGATTCCGATATGATACATGTTAAACTTTTAGATGGCAGGGAGATTAGCGCCCCCATTGAATGGTTTCCAAGACTTGCAAATGCAAATGAAAAACAAAGGGAAAATTGGAGATTAATCGGCAGAGGCATAGGAATACATTGGGAAGATATAGATGAAGATATCTCTATAGAATCTCTGTTGATTAATTAATAAAAAAAAATTTAAGGTATCCGATTTATTTTATTATTTACTCCTTGTTGCGTTTGGTAATATTTTAAACAAAAAGTAATATAATACAAGAAAAAAACTTATTGCCTTATATCCCCATAGCTAAAGCGAGAGGCTTTACGGCAACATCTGGGTAAAAACAGATAAACAAGGTGTATCGGATTATTGCTATAAAGGTTTTAAATCTTTAAGCATGCTTTTAGGCTTTATAGCCGAAACAGGTTCTGTATCTATCAGGAATTAGGAAAGGGCAGTAAAAGCCCTGCTTTAAATCTTGAAAAACAATTATATTCGGTTAATAATGCATTGTCTTCCAATAATATAAAATTAGAAAACTACAGAAGCGACTCCGCAGGCTATCAGGCTAATATTATAAATTACTGTAATGCCGATGACATTAATTTTTATATAAGAGGAACTGAAGAAGCTAACGCTCTACGCTCTGTGGGTCAATACTACTCTTATTGCATATAACGTATTAAAACTCTTCTCTATCATAACGGGACTCAACAAAAGCTTAAAAAGTTTAAGATATTTAATATTTAATACAGTGGGGCGTATTGTAACCCATGCTGATAAAACTTATCTGAAATTATTTTGTGATAATAAAAAATATAATCTGTTTTTATATTTGCAGGAGAAATGCTTAACACTATAAAGCTATAAAATAATATAACTTAATAATTATTAATATAATAAAAAACTAGAGAGGAGGTTTGTTCAAAAACAGACAATTGTTGATAAAAAATAATTCAAATTGAATAAAATTAGAATAAATATAGAATAAATAAATCTAACTTTTTATCTAACAACTTTTTTATTCAAACATGTTTATAAACTTCAGGGGGTTAATAATTTTTACAGATTTATAAGATTTTAAAGAGAGTAAATCCATATCTCCGCTAACTATTAAATCGGAGTCTCCCGAAATAGCGCAAGAAAGAAACTTATCGTCGTCTTCGTCGCGGCAAACATTATTGATCGGATCGGCAACATCTACAACT
>DAHXMB010000205.1:0-3179 GCA_027365695.1 Candidatus Acididesulfobacter sp.
TATTATTTCTTTTTTTCTTTTTTATAAGAGATAAAAGCAAGTCAAGGGGTCCTTCAAAGAATTCAAGTTTTACAGTATTAGCAGGGTCATTAATTTCTATATTATAATTATTTTCATTACAGGAATACATATTTTGATATACTTATTTTTTTAAGTTAAATATTTCTTAAAATTAGATTATTTACAATAAAGTTAAATCCTGCTATAAAAAAATTATACGGGTCAATTAATAATAAAATTAATATAACAAAAATTCCGAACGGTTCCATGCGGCTTAAAAATGAAGATAACGGCTCAGGAAGTATACTTACGGCAACTCTTCCGCCGTCTAAAGGCGGTATCGGTATTAAATTAAAAAGACCTAAAATAACATTAATCATAATACTGATAAAAAGCATAAAAGTAACCGGATATATGAAATATTTAAAAAAAATACCTGTATTTGAGACATTTTGAAATTTAAATGTATGCAAAAATTCAAATAAATATAAATTCATTACGGGATAATTAAATAAAATAATTTTTAATAATATAAATGAAACAACGGCAAGAATAAAATTAGTTACAGGACCTGCCGCCGCAACAAAAGCAGTATCTCTTTTAGGATCTTTTAATCCGTTAAAATTAACGGGAACCGGTTTTGCATAGCCGAATAAAAAAGGGGAACCTATGATAATCAAAATAAGAGGCAGCAGAATTGTTCCGAAAGGGTCTATATGTTTTATCGGGTTAAGGGTAAGTCTGCCGGCATTTTTTGCTGTATCGTCTCCAAATAAATGGGCTACAAAGCCATGTGAAACTTCGTGTAAAATAATTGCCGCCAATACGGGAATTATTGCAATAGCAATGAGCTGAATGGTATTATTCATATTTTCCAACCTTATCCTTATCTTTAATTTATAAAATAAAAAATATAATTAAGATTTAATTTAATAAATTTAAATATTATATAATTTATACAATAAATATATAAATTTTTGAATATATTTAATTTCTATACATATAATTAATGATATATTTAAATATTTCATTATTGTATAATATTTATACATGATTAATCAATTAATAAAATTATTAAAATTGATGAATCCAATAAAGATACACGGTATCCCGCCTAAATTATATAGGGCTTAAAAATACTATAAAATATTATTTTATCAAACAAATAAGATAAATAAAAAACTTTTATGTTTTTCTTAATTTTGCATAATTAATTAAATTTATATGAATAAATCATTTTATAATATTTTAAAAGAAAAGATTCTCCCGTATGTTCAAAAACCGTCAAGATATTTAGGAATTGAAAGCAATGCCGTAAGAAAAGATTTTCATCTTGCCACACTTAAATACGCTATTGCATTTCCTGATTTTTACGAATTGGGAATGAGCCATATAGGAATGGAAATAATATATGATATATTAAATTCTAACGACGATATCTTATGTGAACGCGTTTATCTGCCTTATCAGGATATGATTGCAAAGCTTGTTGAAAATAAACTCCCGCTTTTTTCATTAGAATCAAAAGAACCTCTAAAAAATTTTGACGTTATAGGATTTTCTTTACAATATGAACTATCTTACACTAACATTTTATATATGCTTGAATTGTCAGAGATTCCTATTTTATCGTTTCAACGAGATTTAAACGACCCATTTATAGGAGCTGGCGGTCCTTGCGCTTTTAACCCATTGCCGTTAAATGATTTCATAGATTTTTTTATTGTGGGAGACGGAGAAAATGCTGTTGTTGAAGTATGCAAAACAATTATAGAAGCTAAAAAAGAATATCTAAAAGAAGAAGAAGAAGAAGAAGAAGAAGAAGAAGAAGAAGAAAAGAAAAAAAATAAAAATAAAAATAAAAATGCAGAAATAGATATATATCCATATACAAATGCAAATGCAGACGCAGATAAATTATTTAAAATAGTCAAAAGTACCAGAAATGATGCATTAAGAAATATGAAACGCGCCGATATTTATAAACAAAATTATAAGTCGGAAGATATGAAATCCAAAAATTTCGGACAATTCAGGCAATATATAAAAGAAAAAATTTCTAAAATAGACGGGGTTTATGTTCCAGGAATATCAAAAAATATTAAAAAATCAATAATTTATGACTTAAATTCTATAAATTATATTAATAAACCATTAGTTCCGGTAATTGAAACCGTACATAACAGGTTTTCGGTTGAAATTGCGAGAGGCTGTTCGTCGGGGTGCAGATTCTGCCAGGCAGGATATATTTATAGACCTGTAAGAGAAAGAAAAAAAGAAATAATAATAGATATTATAAAAAGCGGAATAGATAAAACAGGTTTTGAAGAGATTTCATTATCTTCGCTTTCAACAGGGGATTATTCTGAAATTGAAAGTTTAATAAATAATTTATCCGAATTTACCAATGAAAAACTTATATCGTTTTCTTTTCCTTCTATGAGAATAGGCAGTTTAAGCGAAAATATACTGCAAAAGACTTCTGAAATTAAAAAAACAAATTTTACGCTTGCTCCTGAAGCCGGAACCGAAAGATTGCGTAAAATTATAAATAAAAATATTTCGGAAGAAGATCTGTTATTAGAAGTAAGGCAACTAGTTTTAAAGGGTTTTAATAAATTAAAACTTTATTTTATGATTGGACTGCCATATGAAAGACTTTCCGATATTGAAGGTATAAAAGATTTAATCGTTAAAATTAAAAAAATAACAAGACAACTAAACATAACTGTAAATGTAAATAATTTTGTTCCAAAACCCCATACCCCATTTCAATGGCACTCTATGAATACCGAAGATGAATTAAATTTTAAAATCAATTATCTTAGACATTTATTAAAACCTTTAAACGTGAATTTTAAATATCAAGATCCAAAAGTAAGTTTTATTGAAGGACTTATTTCAAGAGGTGATAAGTTTACGTCAAAAATAATTTATAGAGCATATTTAAACGGGGCTAAATTTGATAGCGAAAGAAAATATTTTAATTTTAAAGCATGGATTGATGCCTTAAAATCATTTAGCGATGAATATGGCGAAGATAAAAGAAAAATTGACATTGACGGGGGCAAATATAATTATAATAACAGATCTTCTTCCGAAATATTTTTATTTATAATTTTACGCAATCTTTCGGTTCCGGCTTCAGGAGCAAGCGTAAAATTTGTTTTTTTAATTTC
>DAHXMB010000207.1:0-4840 GCA_027365695.1 Candidatus Acididesulfobacter sp.
TATTTTATTTTATTTTATTTGTTAAAATATTATAAATAATTATTTTTTATATAATTTAAATTATTTTTATATTTTGAGCAATATTTGTTTTTTTTAAAGCTTCTATATCCACCAATATATCTTCATTGAGTCTTATTTCTATATTTCTTGCTTTTATTAAAACTTTAGATGTTCCGCTGCAATCTATCAATCCTGTTTTTAACCGCTTTATAAATTTTTTTAATTCTTCTTTGTCTTTATCATATAGGTTTTGCGGTGTAATTTCAATAACACATAAATTATCATTTTTATTTGGGATATTTTTTAAACTTTTATTGTTTTTAATAATATAGCTGTCTAAAAAATCAATTGTTTCTCCGATAATTTTAACGTTATAATCGCGTGCGTCAAAATCTGAATTTTCTATAAAACTTTTGCTATTTTTATCTTCATTTTCACTATCCTCATAAGAATTCTTATTATTTGAAGATAAAAAATCTTCTTTTAATGCAGTTTCGTCAATCCTGCCGGAAATTACTACAGGTTCTGAAGTATTAAATATGTTTTCATATTTTATATAATTTTTAGGAAAAAAAACAGCTTCAACCGACACATCGGTATCGCTTAAAATAAATGATGCCATTTTCTCATTGTTTTTAGTGTTATGTATTTTTAACTGGTTAATGACTCCGCATAAAATATATTTCTTTTTATCATTTTGAGAATATTTCAGATTTTTTCCGGTATTTTCAGTATTATTTTTATATGTATTTAAAATGCATTCTTTTATCAGCGATGAAATTGAATAATCTGTAATAAGCTGAATCTTTTCTTCATAACCGTCTAAAGGATGTCCTGAAATATAAAAACCTATAGCCTCTTTTTCATAAGCTAAAATCTCTTTCTTATTATACTGATTATACTGATTATACTGATTATACTGAATTTTAGAAATATCATCCGAAGAAATAATATTATTAAATTCGGAAAAATTACTATCATCAGATTCTGCATTAAATAGCAGCGGCAATTCAAATTCGTCCGATGATTTTTTTTGTTTTATAGAAGCAGCTTCTTGCATTACTTTCTCTAATTTTTCAAGCATATCTCTTCTTGTCTTACAACCGTTAATATCTGCTATATCTATTATATCTAAAGCTCCGCTTTTAATTAAATTTTCTATAGTTCTTTTATTAACTTTTCTGGTATCTACTCTTGAACAAAAATCAAGTAAATTTTTATATTTACCGTTTTCTCTTTCAGATAAAATAGATTCAATAGCAGCATCTCCGACATTTTTTATAGCTCCGAGCCCTATCTGTATAACGTTTTTTTCGTCTAAACCCGCCGCTGTTTCTATGGCATATTTTGGCGCATTTTTAATTAAATTTTCTTTAATATCGGGGTGATTCTTCAACGGTAAAACAGTAAAATGTTTCGTAGAATAATTCACGGAAGGAGCAATTATTATTGATTGATTAGCTTCATTAATAATCTTCGCAAGTTTATCCGTATTTGACATTTCGCTTGAAAGCAAAGCTGCGATAAAATAATCCGAGTAATTAGCCTTAAGATACGCAGTCATATAAGCGACTAGAGCATAAGCGGCAGAATGAGATTTATTAAAACCGTATTCTCCGAATTTTGTTATAAGCGAAAATATTTTTTCGGAAATATTATTGTCAATATTGTTATTTTTGCATCCTTCTATAAATTTATTTCTCATTTTTTCAATTAGTTCGGCGTTTTTCTTGCCGACGCCTTTTCGGAGAACATCGGCGTCTCCCATAGAAAAATTAGCTAATTTAATAGCAATTCTCATTATCTGTTCCTGATATAATATTACGCCGTATGTTTCTTTAAGAATGTCCTGCAATAACGGATGTAAATATTTAATTTTTTTAACGCCGTTTTTAGCTTTAATAAAATCGTCAACCATACCGCTGCCGAGAGGACCCGGTCTATATAGCGCAACAAGAGGAATAATATCTTCAAGCGATTTTGGAGCTAATTTTAAAAGCAGTTCTTTCATTCCCGAACTTTCAAGCTGGAAAACTCCCGTAGTATCTCCGTTTGAAAGAAGTTTGGCTGTTTTTGGATCGGCTAAATCTATATTATAAATATCGAATTCTTTTTTTATGCCGTTATTCTTGTCGGCTTCATTAATAAGATTTATTGCTTCTTTCATTACGGTCAAAGTTTTAAGACCTAAAAAATCAAATTTTATAAGACCTATTTTTTCAACGCCTTCCATTGTGTATTGCGTTGCAACGACATCGACGTCTTTAGAACCTTTATATAGAGGCAGATACTCATCAAGGGGCTTATTTGCAATAACAACGCCGGCTGCATGAGTTGAAGCATGTCTTGTGAGACCTTCAAGCTTTTTCGCTATTTCTATTAATTTTTTGACTTTTTCATCGTTTTGTATCAGTTCTCTTAGTTTAGGTTCCTCTTTTATAGCTTCATCAAGAGTGATCTTCAGCGTATTCGGAACTAACTTTGCAATTTTGTCTACTTCGCTATACGGCATATTTAATGCGCGTCCAGTATCTCTAATAACGCCTTTGGCAAGCATTGTTCCAAAAGTAATTATTTGCGAAACATTGTTTTCTCCGTATTTTGAAGCGACATACTTGATTACCTCATCTCTTCCGTTAATGCAAAAATCGCTGTCTATATCAGGCATGCTTATTCTTTCCGGATTTAAAAATCTTTCAAACAGCAAATCATATTTTATGGGATCTATGTCGGTAATTTTTAAACAATAGGCAACTAAGCTTCCGGCGGCGGAACCTCTTCCCGGCCCCACTGGAATATCATGCTCTTTTGAGTATTTGATAAAATCGGACACTATTAAAAAATAGCCTGCAAATTTAGATTTTTTTATTACGTCAATTTCTCTTTCAAGTCTTTGGCTGTATTCCTCAATCTTTGGCTGATAAACGGGATTACTGTTTATTCTTTCTTCAAATCCTTCTCTTGCATCATGTTCAAACAATTCTTCCATGTTTTCGCTGCCTGCAGCTGCAGCACTATCATTTATGTTAGTATGCTGCGCGGCGGTAAGATAATTATTTTGATTAACTTTTTGATTAACTGCGGAAATCCCTGTAATAGCTCCTGAAGCAGCCCCTGATGAAATAAGCGAGATAGATGGGATAGATGAGCTATGCAAAGGATTAGATATTAGTATATTATTGCCGTCAGCTGCAGGCTTTGGTTTATAAGCAGGGAAATGAAATTCTCCGAATTTAAAATTAAAATTAATTTTGTCGGATAAATCTACAGAATTTGTTAAAACCGAATCAGGATAAGCCGAAAAGTCTTCATACATTTTAGATACGGATTTAAAATAAAGGTCTTTGGTTGAAAATCTCATTCTATCTTTATCATCTACTTTTTTGCCTGTCTGTATGCACAATAAAATATCGTGAGCTTCATAATCTTCTTGCATTAGATAATGGCAATCATTTGTCGCAACTACTGGTATAGAATATTTTTGCCCTAATTCTAATATTGTTTTATTTATAATATTTTGCTCTTTAATTCCATTTTCCTGAACTTCGAGATAAAACCTGTCGTTATCAAAAACCTTAGAAAAAAATTGAATGCTTTTAACGGTTTCTTCAACATTTCCCGATAAAATTTTTTGCGGAATTTCGCCTTTAATGCAGGCGCTTAAAGCAAAAAGTCCTTTATTATATTCCTGTAAAATCTCTTTGTCTACGCGCGGTTTATAATAAAAACCTTCCAAGTAAGATTTTGATACAAGCTTGCATAAATTTTTATAGCCTTCATCATTCATAGCAAGAAGAATCAGGTGATAATAATGCTTTTCATTCTGATTTTTAGTAAATCTTGAACCTGCAGCAACATAAACTTCGCATCCGATAATAGGTTTGATTCCTTTTCTTACGGCTTTTTCATAAAACTCTACCGCTCCGAACAAATTACCGTGGTCGGTTATTGCAACGGAAGGCATATTAAATTCTATCGATTTATTTATTATATCGTCTATTTTATTTGCGCCGTCTAATAAACTATATTGCGAATGCAAATGAAGATGAACAAATTTTGAATTCATAAAATTATGCTCCAATTTTATAACCTAATAATAATCTAAACAATTCTTAAATATATATAATATGTAATATGTATATATATAAATTATATTTTACTTTGATTGCAATATTAGTATAACTATATAAATAATTGAATTATATAAAATATTTACTCCCATTCTATAGTCGAAGGCGGTTTAGAAGATATATCGTAAACCACTCTGTTGACTCCTTTAACTTCCGATATAACCCTTGAAGATATATGCCTTAGCACATCATAATCTAATTCTGCAAAATCGGCGGTCATTCCGTCCGAAGAAGTTACCGCTCTAATTGCTATTAAAGATTCATAGCTTCTTTTATCCCCCATGACGCCGACTGTTTTAACAGGAATAATAACGGGAAAAGATTGCCATAATTTATTATAAAGATTATTTTTTTTAATTTCTTCGCTTACTATCGTATCGGCTTTTCTAAGCATTTTTAGGTTTACTGCGGTCACTTCTCCGATAATTCTTATTGCAAGACCAGGTCCCGGAAAAGGCTGTCTCTCAATTATTGCATCCGGAATATTCAGTTTTTCCCCTATCATACGAACTTCATCTTTAAATAACTCTCTTAACGGCTCTATTAATTTAAAATTAAATTTTTTAGGGAGACCGCCTACATTATGATGGCTTTTAATTATGCTTGATGCCCCATATACCGGAACGGATTCTATCACGTCGGGATAAAGAGTTCCCTGCACAAGAAATTTTGCGTTTTTTATTTTTTCCGCCTCTTTCTCAAAAATATTA
>DAHXMB010000228.1:0-5542 GCA_027365695.1 Candidatus Acididesulfobacter sp.
AATTTTAAATCGGCGTTGGCATTATCATCTCCTGCAATTTTATTTCAAATTTTTATTGCAAAATATCGTGTAGTCCCCATAGAAAAAATGAGATATAGGAATATCAAGGGTTTTTGGACTTTAGTGGTGAAGTTGGGCTAAATTGAGATGATTGGCAAAAAATACCGAACGAGACGAGACCGTTCAAAATTTTGAACGGTCTCAAAATATTATTAGCTTTTATTTTTAAAGCGGATGTTCCATAAGATATTCCTGACAATTAAAAGGGGTGAGAGATGATTCTGCTTTTGAGTATTGGTCTTTTTGAAGTATCCATGATTTTATATTGTCTTTTAAATTATATTCTAATATTTTTTTTAATTTTTCTTTTGCTTCAATTTCAAATATTTCAAACAATAATTCAACCCTTCCATCCATATTTCTCTCCATCCAATCTGCCGTAGAAATAAATATTTTTTCTTTTCCTCCTGCATGAAAATATAATATTCTTGAATGCTCAAGGAAACGTCCTATAATGCTTTTTACGCTTATATTGTCGCTTATACCTATCAATCCTGGCATAAGCCGACAAATACCCCTGACTATTAATTCTATTTTAACGCCTGATTGAGAAGCTTTATACAGCATAAATATGATTTGTTTATCCGTAAGAGAATTTATTTTAGCAATTATTTTCGCTGCTTTACCTTTTTTTGCATTTTCGATTTCTTCTTCAATTAGTTTTATTATATCATTTCTCATCATAGCCGGAGACATGGATATTCTCTTGTAGCTGCTAAAATCAGAATATTTCATTAAATTATTAAAAAGCATGGATATATCTATTCCAACCGCATCTTCAGCCGTTATATAATCTACATCCGTATATATTTTAGAAGTTATTTCATTGTAATTACCTGTTGATATATGACAATATTTGACAATTTTTTTATTTTCTTTTCTAATAATCAGCAAATTTTTGGCATGTAATTTTAAATTCATAAATCCATAAGTAACGATACATCCTGAATCTTCCAGTAATTTAGCCCATTCTACATTTTTTTCTTCTTCAAAGCGTGCTTTAAGCTCAATGATTACGCTTACCTGTTTTCCATTACGAGCCGCTTTTATAAGATTTTTAACAATGCCCGAATCTGTATTTGTACGGTATAAAGTTATTTTAATAGCAATAACGTAAGGGTCTTCGGCAGAAATTTCAATTAGTTTTGTAATAACGGTAAAATTTGAATAAGGACGGTATAAAATGATATCTTTTGTTTTAATTCTTTTAAAAATTGACGAGTTTAAGCGGATATCCTCAGGTATATATTGTTTTAAAGGTTTATATGTAAGAGATGGTCTGTCAATATTTAAATCATTTAAAAAACTTAAATCGAGGATGCCGCCTTTTATGAAAAGTATATCTTTGTTTTTAAAATTTAATTTTTTTTGCAGAAAAACTACACTATTATTGCTTAAGGCAGAATTTGTTTCAACTCTTACGATATTACCTTTTTTTCTTTTAGAAAGCTGCTGTTCTATTGACTCCAATAAGTCTTCGGCGCCTTCTTCTATTGTTAAATCGGCATTTCTTGTAATTCTTATAACGTGATGGCTATTTATGGAATAACCGTAATATATTCTTCCGATAAATTTTAATATAATTTGTTCCGCAAAGAGTATAAATATCTTATTGTTAAGACGAACCTTATATATTCTCTCTAAATTTTCAAGGGTAATTATAGAATAGTAAGTTAAATCCCCTTTTTGTAATTCTACAAAAATAGTCAATATTTTATTATATATAAATGGAAATGGATTAGTCTGTCCTATCGTTATCGGCAAAATTGCAGGCGATATTTCTTGCAACCATATATCTTCCGCATATTCTAAAATCTCTCCTTCTATTTTATCTACAAAGATTATTTCTTTTTTTTTGCATATATTTTTTAAAGATGCAAATATATTTTGCTGCTCGTCCATAAGCTTTTGAGAAAGTAAATTGATTCTGGTTAATAATTCCGTAGGCGGAATTTCATCTATATCGTCGGGACGATATCCTGCTTCAATTTGTTCCTTTACTCCGGCAACTCTTATCATGTAAAATTCATCAAGATTGGAAGAAAAAATTGCAAGGAATTGCAATTTCATTAAAAGGGGGACATTAGCGTCTAATGCTTCATGCAGCACCCTCTGGTTGAAATAAAGCCAGCTGATTTCTCTATTTATAACAGGATATTTATTTAAAATCGGAATTTGTTTCAAGGGTTATGTCGGCACCGAATGTTCTTGTAAACATTTCGCTTTTATTGTTAAATGATAGATGCTCTAGATACGGATATTTTTTAGTATTGGCTTTTATATGAACTACATTTGATTCAATTTTTATATCTAAATCCGATATTAATTGGTTATGGCTTGCATCTAATGCGTCTGCTATTCTTAAAATACTTGATAATTTATAAACTATAAGCCGTTTTTCAATTGGGAGTTTTAATGATACTTCGTCTTTATTTATGTCATGTTTTTCTTTATGCAAAAAAGAAATAACCGCCATCATTTCAATGAATTCTTTAGAATAACCGGGAAATTCAATCGATTTTATTATATTATAAGAATGCTTCTCATGATTCTTAGGCTCTATAATATATCCTATATCGTGCAAAATGCAAGCTGATTCCAGAAGTTGCCCCTCTTTCCATTTTAAAGAATGTATTTTTTTTAATTTGTTGAATATTTTTAAGGCAAATTTAACTACGGTTTTTGCGTGATTTTTATCAAATGAATATTTTTCACCTATATAATATAGCGTATTTTTAAATTTGTTATATAATCCGGGATCTTTTATGGTTTTAGAATAGTAGAGAGACATAGAGTGCGGGAAAGTATTTCTTGAAAAATAGAAAAAACCCACGTCTGCAAAGTCCATTATTTTTAAATAAGTTATTAACGTAGGTATTAATATTTCTATTTGTGATTGTCTTAATTTAAATACATCTATTATTTCACGAACATTCATTTCTTTGATCTTATTATAAGCAGATACTAAATCTTTTTTGGCTATTATGTCTTTTTGCGGTTTCAAGGTATCCGTCAAAACTGCAATGGAACTGCCTGAGCTCACCATATTTTTTATACCCGTTTTCTTTGGCAAAAGGTTTTTTAACGTAAATACCATTTTGCCTATATCCTGTTCATAAGCTTTATGCTGTTTTTGAACAGAAATATCTTTAAAAATTTGAGTTAGCCTAAGACTTCCGTATGGAAGCGCTTCCGATAGTATCAATTTTTTCTTCTTCAAGATATTTATAAATATATTTCCGCTGGAGATATTTGTAAACAAAAGACCATTTTCTTCATAATTATCAATTTTAGGCATAGCGTATTTAACGCCCAAATATTTTATATATATTTCATCCGACGGTTCTAATATTTTTAATTCAATTCCTGTATTTATTTTAATGTAATCTATGAAAAAATATCTATTAGCGGCTTCACGAACTCCGCTTGTACAAAGTGCTATATAATTTTTCCATAAATCGTATTCATCAAGTTTTTTGCTAAAACCGTTTAAAATTTCGGCAGCTTTATAAACGTTTTCAAGAGATATATATCCCTCCGCAAAGGTATCTTTGCCAACAGAAAGAGGCTTCACGAGATATTCCAGAGTTTTCTCTGTTTTACCTGTAAACTCACTAATGTGCATTCTAAAAGCGCTTGTTCCGATGTTAATTATTGCAAAAATTTTTACTTTTATTTTATGATTACCTGCCTTTTTGTTATAGATTCAAGTAAATCTTTTTTAGCGTTAAAACTTTGAATTTCTAATTCTAAATTGTTTTTTGATGCAGGCATTATTTCAATTATATTGTCATTAATTTTTACATTAATATCTGCTACCGATGATTTATGCGAGATGTCTAAAGCATCTGCAATTCTGAGTATTGCGGATAGTTTCTTTACTAGACCCATGCTTTTATTTGAAAGTCTATTGTAAGTTTCATGGCTTTTTTTAGGGAAACTTTTTCTGTGGTATCTGGCAATATTTGCGACTATTTCTGCTTCGTTATCGTCATATCCAATTAAATCAGAGTTTGTAATCAAATAATATGAATGTTTATGGTGTTTATCGTAAGAAATGTAATTGCCAATATCGTGAAGCATTGAAGCCGCTTCTAAAAGCTTCCAGTTATCATCGTCTAATTTAAAAAAATCTTTTAATTTGGAGAAAAGTATTTTTGACAGCTTAGTAACCTGTTTTGCATGTTCTTCTTCAAACGAAAATTTAGAACCTATTTCTAAAATGCGTGACAATCTGACGTCTACATTTTCCTGAAAATGCATTTTAATCCCCTTTTTATTTAATGTATCTATAGTAAGCCCATTTTTTAATCCGCCCTTAATAGTAAAAAAACCCTTACATTTAGATTTATCTAATATCAAATCTGTCATTATCGCAGCTGTTTGAATTATATCTAATCTTTGATGATCTATGCCTTCAATTTGAATTCTATCCTGAAAAGCTTCGCCTTTAAGCTCGTTAGACATTAATTTTAGAAATTTTCTTTCGATGTATTTTATAGGGGTATCGCTAAGGTGGTCTCTTTTGTTATAGATATAAGAAATATTGTTTATTGTGCCGCCTGTGCATATTATAGTATCTATTGATTTATCAATAGGCATTTCATCTAACGTTTCATCTATATATTTTTTAAGTTTTTCAATTTCATTCTTTTTTGGAGGATTGTTGTTAAAAAAATCCCTTGTAAGTTTTGTTATGCCTAAAGGAAGACTTTTTGAAAAAACTATCTCGCCTTTTTTTGATAGAATAAATTCGGTAGTGCCTCCGCCTATATCCAATGTAAGAGCATTTAAATTACTCATTTGAAAGTTGGCGGAAACAAAAAGATATACTAATTTCGCTTCTTGCAGACCATCAATAACTTCAATGTTAATACCGCATTTATTATTTATCAAATCTATTACTTCTTTGGCATTTGAAGCATCGCGAAAAGGAGCAGTAGCGACTGCTCTTATGAACGGCTGCTCTTTTTTATCCATTAATGCTTTCATTCTTTCAAGAACTTCAATAATAGAGCTAACGGTTGCATCGGAAAACAAACCTGACTTAAATACGTTGTCTCCTATTCTTATCGTTTCTTTATAATCTTCGACTATATCGTACGACTTACCTTTAATCTCCGAAATTTGTAAGCTTATGGAATTACTTCCTATATCAATTATTGCTAAATGTTTCATATTTCTCCAGTGTCATAATTAAATAATAATTAATTAATAATTAAATATTATTTAAACACATAATTATTTATTGTATATCTATATAATATCATACTATTAATTCATAGAAACTATTAATTATATTTCATAAGCAATATAGGGTTGCAGCTTTCGCAGGAATGACGCCAGACGAGTGAAACTATAAATCCCCTTAAAGTCATTCTCCTGCGAAAGGAGCAATGTAGAAAATAAATTTTTATGACGGAAAGATTAAAGGTAAGTCGTACGATATAGTCGAAGATTATAAAGAAACGATAAGAATAGG
>DAHXMB010000240.1:0-5183 GCA_027365695.1 Candidatus Acididesulfobacter sp.
TATAGGTGGTATGATTAATAATAAGTTATTCTCTTTTGTTTTTTAAAAAACTCCGTTAAATTATTTATTTTATTAACCGGCTCAGGCAATGATTTATCCTTATACCCCCTGTTAAGCCAATACGCTTTGCAGTCTGGGCAATTTAATTCTATATGATGAATTACCGCATTATAATCGTCTATGTAATATTTTATTCCAAGAGCTGAAATAATTCTATGTTTTTCTAACGTTTAATTTGATAAACAAGTATTTCTTTTCCGAATATTTTCTTAATCTGCCGTTCTCTGTCTATTATAACCGGCTTATGCGTAGCTGTGATAAAATATTTGATACCTGCCAGATACTCTTTCAGGGGATTTTAAACGGTCTTATTATATCTTTGATTAATTGCTTTACGGTAATTGCCTGAAAAATCAACTCTGCCTGATGCGTCTTGTAAGCGCGGCAGAGGGATATAACAAATAAAATAAGGTTAATGCCTGATTGCCTGATAATCAAGCCTGCCTGATTTTGTCTGATATTTTTTGATAAAAATGTTTTGTGATTATTTATTTTAATTAATAAAATCTACATATTTTATGACATTTATTGAGAAATTATTAAATAAAGGGGCATTATTTATAAATAAATAATAAATAAATTATTTAAAGGATTTTATATAATAAACAAAAAGTCTGAATAATTGGAAAGTTTTTGAAAATTTATCACAAATTTATTATAATAAAAATATATATTTATAATTAAATACAGGCATCCCGATATAGTTTGTTGCGGTAAATCCAATTTAACCGCTATTAAAATTACTTCCGCTAAAATCATAAAATTAATTCAAAGAAGACTGTTTTAATTAATTTCTGATAATTTCATAACAAAAATTAAATTAATAAATAAAAATAAACTTCTTTAGTTATTATACTGTTAGTCTTTCTGCTTACGCTGGTCGCCGCACTTGCCTTATTATTATATCAGCTATTCGCTCCGCTCATTAACGCTGCTTTTTTTGACTACTAAAGAAAAAATCAAGAATTTCACAAGTGGAAACAAGCTTCCAGTTTGCCTGTTTTCACTCTAAATATATTTTTATGAAATAATAAAATTGATAAAAATTTGTTCAGAAGTGAGGAATATTAAAAGTTTTGTCTAAAATGGACACCTGTCCGATATGGACAAAATTAATTCCTCTTTTATGTAAGACTTTGATATGTAACATCATCGCAACAGTCGCGTAACATAATCAATAATCCCTATGCAATAAAAGGATAATTTGTCCTCTTATATCCGTATGTAATAAAGGCGACTGTATTAAAGTTTATTGAAAAAGATTTGCTGCAAAATAAACAGGTCTAATTTGCAGCAAATTAACGCTCAAAACTGTTTTAATTAATTTCTGATAATTTCAAAATTAAAAATAGCATTTTATAGGAATTGCTGCCTCGCAACCATTAAAATATTACTTTAATATACATTTTGCCGCCTGCAACATCAAAAACTTTGCTTATTAGATATACGGAGGTAACAAATTATGGATAAACAACTTTTAACGGTTAAGCAGGTTTCAGAATTAATTAATATTGCGCCGCTCACAATCTACAAGCTTGTCTATGCTAAAAAAATACCGTTTATCAAAATAGGACGGATAACACGCTTTGATAAAGATAAAATTTTATCTTGGCTAAATTCAAACTCATATGATATTATCAATAACAGAAAGCAAGCTGTAAATGCCGGAGGAGGTGAATAATGGGTATTTACAAGCAGGGCAATATATTTTGGGTATCAAAATGCATCAACGGTATTCAATATCGCAAATCTACGGAAACAATAAGCAAAATGCAAGCTAAAGCCTTTTATGATAACTGGGTCTATGAATTAAAAGAGCAGGTTAAGAACGGCAAGCCTATTATTAAACAAGAGCCTGTTAAACAAATAACATTTGCGGAATTGTCAATCAAGTATCTTGAGTATGCTAACGGTAGGCTAAAAAGCTATAATAATCTGCGATATTTCGTAAAAACGCTTAACGATTATTTTAGTAAAAAAATAATATCCAAGTTTACGGTTCTTGATATAGAAAATATGCAGTCGGATATTATTAAAAAAAGATTTTCAATCAGCTATGCAAACAGATTAACGGCTATATTAAAGGTAATGTTTACTAAAGCTACAGACTGGCAATTGATAGACGATAACGTGTTAAAAACTATCCGCAGGGCTAAGATGCTAAAAGGCGAAGTCAGCAGGCTAAGGTATTTATCGGACGATGAAAGCGAACGGCTAATATCTAATTGTGATAGCTATTTAAAGCCTATCGTAATCACGGCGTTAAATACCGGAATGAGAAAATCGGAGATACTGCATTTAACGTGGGACAGAGTAGATTTAAAGAACCTGATAATTCTTTTAGACAAGACAAAAAATGGCGATCGTCGAGAGATACCTATTAACGATACCTTATTAAATGCCTTATCCTGTATCATTAGGAATATCAAGACGGATTATTTATTTTATAATCCTAAAACATTAAAGCCGTTTTATGACATTAAAAAAAGCTTTATGTCGGCGTTAAAAAAGAGCCATATATTAGATTTCAGATTTCACGATTTAAGGCATACATTCGCAAGCAGGCTTGTTATGGCTAGTATTGACTTAACAACGGTTAAGGAATTAATGGGGCATAAAGATATTAAGATGACGCTTAAATATAGCCATTTATCAAAAGCACATATTAAAAGCGCAGTTAATATACTTGATAAAAAAAATATCATAATTTTATCATAGCGGACGAAAATGATAAAATTAAAAAGGCTTGAACGTATTGATTTTATTGGTGAGCCGCGCGGGGGTCGAACCCACGACCACCTGATTAAAAGTCAGGTGCTCTACCAGCTGAGCTAGCGGCTCTTGATAGCAAGATTTTAAATAATAATACAAATAAACTAAAAAGTCAAGGTGTTTTATTTTTTAATTCTTCCATAAAAACTATCAATGATATTTCAATGATAAGCAATATCGGATTATTCATGCTTTCTTTCGGAATGACTGTATATAGCGGGTGAAGCTATAAATCCTCTCTAAGTCATTCCCGATTGAGCAGTAATTTAGATAATAAATATCTTTGGAAGAATTAAAGATTTTTTTGGCAAACTGAATTAAAATATCCTTTCTTAGTAAAATAGAAATGTCCTACGCTTATCAATTTAGAGATATACTATACATACCCAATTTATCAATATCTTCTTTTCCCTAAAGGAAAAATGATAGATCGTTTATATCTTTTTATAATTTTATATTTTAAAATCTTATATTAAATTTATAAATATCATTAAATACATTGTGTTAAAGTATTATAAATGCATTAAAAATATTTTTATAATTAATAAAACTTAATTATAAATTACATGACTTAGCCCAGTAAGACAGCGAACTACCCCACCCTTTTTTTACCTCATACACTCCTGCTCACATAAATGTATAGAGCAGCTCAGAGGCTGCTATAAATCATACTCGGTAAACGGGTTAAAAAAAATGAAGTGCTATAATTTTTTTTTATTTTAATCATAATTTAAATATTAAAATATAGTATAATTTAATCCCGTCGCGGCAAAAATGCCTAAAGCCACTATGGCAATCACGCTTACTATAACAATCGCCCATGTTATTTTTGCGGCCTGTTTCTCATCCATAATAAACCCCCTTTTAAAATATATAAATTAAAAAATAATCTTTTAAATATTTTACTATATATTACATATAATATTTCTCTTACTTGTTTGCTTATTCTTGTTTATTTTATATTGTTATTAATAATTTAATAATATATTTTATATAAATTTATGCGTACTAACTTTAATATTTTTGAAAAATCAATACATTTAATACATTCAATGCATCAAGCAAACATATAGACCATATGTATAATTATGCAATAAATTTTATAATTTTTCAAGATATTTATAAACATTAATTGCAGCCATCTTGCCGCTCAAAGCCGAGCGGGGCACGGATGATCCGCCTAAAACTGCATCTCCTGCGGCAAAAACTCCTTCCATAGAAGTCATATGATTATCATTATTTATATTAATCAAACCTTTTCGGTCTTCGCATATCATTTTATTTTCTTTACAAAATTCATTATAAATTTTTGGCGGATTTATAAACAATATTTCATCGGCATCAAGTTCGTAAACATCATTATAATCGGGGCTAAAACCATAATATGACGTACTGCCTATTATGTTTAGATTAAGTTTGATAATTTTATTTGATTTAATATCTAAAGAATCCATAATATAATTATCGGATTCAAACATAAAAAATTTAATTCCTATATTGAAATCTTTAACAATCTGTTTATCCCAAGTCGGAACATTTTTAAAGTCTTTAGGAAATATTAAATAAACATTTTTGACGCCTATTTTTTTTAATTTTATTGCAAGACTAATTCCTAAATTTCCACATCCTACGATAGCAATTGTCTTATCTTTCATAGATTGCAAATTTGTATTGTTTATAAATGGATTTGCAGAATCATCGTTGATTCCGTTGGAATTTTCATTTTCAGAATAGGTCATCAAATCTTTGTCTGTATAAACGCCTACGGCAACAATCACTGCAGAATATTTTTCTTTAAGCGGCTTTATTGCCAACATTCTTTGTTCGGTTAAATAATTAATAGTAGAAGGTGATTTTAATCTAATTTCTCTATCTATAATTTTTTCATGTATATTGGATATCGGCAGCGAATTTCTTGAAAACCCCCCCGAGCCATTTTTTAGACTCATAAACATCTACCGCAACTCCCCATTTACCAAGCAATAATGATGCCGACAATCCTGCCGGTCCAGACCCTATAACTGCCACTTTATGTTTTGGCTCGTGATATTTCAGTTCATTAAAATATCCTGATTTAAATAAAGTTTCACATAATCCGTGCATAACCTTAGATGATTTTGCATCTGAACTATTTATGGAATTAAAATCATTGTTGTTAGCTATATTAAACATTGATAACGCATAATCTAAATTGCCCTTGTAATCAAAATTTATATTAAAATTAACTGCGGATTTTTCCCTAAAGGAACTTAAAGGACATGTTATAGAGCAAATTGAATTAGAATCATTAGGACATCTTGAAAATTTTGATATCATATTTGAAACAAACATTGAGCGGACAGAATCATTTA
>DAHXMB010000018.1:0-4342 GCA_027365695.1 Candidatus Acididesulfobacter sp.
AAATTTTTTAAAGGGGGTACCCCCTTTAAATTATACTAATAAAAATAAATAATAATTAATAATTAAAATGATAATAAAAAAGAATTAAAAGAAGGAAGTAATAAAATAAAAAATTGGTCTTGACAAATGGGTGCAGTATAAAACATACTTTCGCAAAGGCGACATATGTATAGTTTTCGATACAGGCAAAAATACTCCGCCTCGGTTTTGCGATACGCTCATCATAGAAACGCCTTTATTTTTTTTGGTTTTAGTAAGGTCTTTTTTCTTTTGTTTTTTCATAATCTATGCCTCCTTGCGGCGATATCGACGTTGACGGAAGTTGCAGTCTATAAATTATTTTGCCTTCTTTTCCCGCGTTGAATTTTATTATGCTTGTAATTCTTTCGTCGTCTTTATAAGGATTAGGCTCACAATACAGAACCATTCGCGAAGAGCCGGCGACGGCGCTTGCGCCTCTAATTTTAAAAATCCTGTCGTTTTTTTCGGATTGCGTAATATATTCTAAATTGGGATTAGATATAGCGTCGATTTTGACTTTATTTACGTGATGCAAAAAAACTATCGAACTATTTTTTTCAAAAGCTATTTCTCTGAAGGCGCGTAAAAATTCTGCGATATGTCCGTTATCGTTTTCGTCTATGCCGACAGAAAAGTCGACAAGCGGATCTAAAAAAGAAAGAGAATAATTCGATAAAATATATTGAATTTCTGCGTGAAATTTGTTTTTAACGTAACCGCCGTATTCTTTAGTCAGAACCGGCAAGGCGATGTCGAAACATAAATCGAGATTAGGCGGAGTTTTTAAATTATATCTTGCCAAAATATAATTTAATCTTTTCTTAATTTGTTGTTGGGAATCTTCAGACAGCCACAAAAACGCTCGTTTATCCGGATTTTTTAGGCAGTAAAGTATAGCAATATAAATAGCCGTAAACGTTTTGCCTGCGCTCGGGTAGCCGGCGATAGTGCTAATGCCTGCTGGAAAATCGCCGTTAAAAGTTTCTTCGGTTTCGTCGGCTAAAACATCTTTAATGTTTACGACTTTTATCGTTTTATTTTTTATATCGATATTGTTCTGCTTAAAATAAATTTCTTTTAAACTTTGATTTACGATGTATCTGTCTATATTTTTTGCTATCCCTTCTTTTTTGGCGGTTTCTTCTTTGATTATTTCGTCTTCTAATTCGTCTATCGTTTTATGTTCGATATTCGCAAGCTCTTCAGTTATACCGTCTTCGGATTTGTTTTTTAATAGGTCGTCAAAGTCTTTAGCGTTGTATTCGCAATAGATAATCCGCTTATTGTTTTTAATTTCGGGATAAAGTTTTTTTAGCCTATCCTGTCCAGCCTTATCTTGGTCTAACGCTACAACTGGTATAAAATTTAGTTTTAATATTGAATCAATAAGGTCTTTTTTGATGTTGTCTTTCGAACCGGCACTGCAAATATTATAATTGCCTGTCTGGGATATATATGTAAGCGAGTTAAATTCGCCCTCGGTTAAGTAAATATGCGGCGTCAATGGATACTTGCCGGTATCGGCTTTGCCGATTAACTGCAGATTAAAAGCATATGGACGGTCGCTAAAGCCTTTTATTTTAGCGCTTTTAATATCTTTATTGTCGTCGGGACTGCGTAACCTGAGCAGGCATATATTGCCCGTAGCGTCGGTGTGAGCGAAAATCAAATATCCTGCGTAATATTCTAATTTATTAAGATTACCGCTTGACAGCGGTTCTAATAACTCGTCTATCTCGTCGTAGTTTTCGCCTGTTTTAATTAGTCCTACGTCGCATTTTTTTATTTTGTCTATGTCTAAAAATCTTGTTTCGGTTAAATATTTGCGGGCAAATACGGCTTCTAAAGTATTAGCATTAAACAAATAATCCTTTAAATCTCTAAACGTCTGCGATAAAGCATCTTGAATTTTTTTATTATTTTCAATTTTTTCTTTTTGCTCCGGCGTAAGTTCTCCTATCGTAAAATCGTAAAGAGAGCCTTTGAAGCCGCAGCTAAAGCATTTGAAATAAGCCTTGCCGTTATATTCGTAAACATTAAAGCTTGGATTATGGTCGTCGTGCTCGGGACATAAACCTATAAGCCTGCGGTCGTTGCCTTTAAATTTAAAATCGTGTCCTTTATATTTTTGTTCAAAAAATTCTTTGAGTTTAATTAAGTTATCCATTTCGCACCTCCCGCATGCTCAAAGTGTCCGAATGGATTTTTTGTCGTTTTGTCGGCGGAGCGTTAATATTGAAAGCTTCGGTCGCTATTTTTCTTATGATTAAGAGAAAACGCCTAATTATTATGCTGTAAAATCTTTTTATTATTGTGTTTATTTGTATAAAATTTATTTTAATTACACTTTGTCTAAAAAATTTATAGACGTAATAAAAAATCGAAACCTCAAGCGTTAGAATAGATAAAATCAATAATGCCGCAGATACAATAATTAAAAAATTATTCATAGTCATTTTTTTCCTTTTTTATTTTGATTTTCGAAATATAGTCGCTTACATTCTCTTTTTGAGAGTAGTAAAGGGCTTTGCGCTTCATGCTTTTTATCAATTTGTGTAATTTCGAAAAGTCGTGATACTGATATTTTGCGTTTTTAAAGTAAAAGAAAACGTTGTTAAAAACCGCCGTTTCGGTTAAGGGTTTTATTTTTTCTCCTTTTTGTTTCGCAAGTTTGAGTTTCATAAAATAATTAAAATAAGACATAAAAATATAGCGTTCAATTCTATTCATCTCTGTTGTTAAGATTATTTCAAGCCTTGTTTTTTTGTCATAGCGGGCGAGCAATTGACGCAAAATAAGACGATTATGCATCAAGTCGACAATTGTTTTTATTATTTTTTTGTCGTTTTCTGTTTGTTCTTTTTGTTTTACGCTTGTGATTAATCCGTTTTTTTTGAGAATTCTTATGATTTTCCTTGTGTTGTTGTTTTCTTTTTTTTCGATTTCGACATTAGCATTTTCGATTTCTTCCATTTTAAAAACCTCCCTATTGTTTTTGAAATTAATTTATGATATAATTTTGTGATATAATATAAATCAAATTTGTTCAATAGACATTTATTAAATAAATTAAAAGTTAGTATTACTATTATACTTAAGTTGATAAATTATTTTTAACATTTTTATATATTTTGTGTCAAGAGAAATTTTTAGGTCTTTTAAAAAATTTTTTAAAAAAATAAATTCGATAATAGGTAAATGTAGCTAAATGCGCTTAAATACAGTTAAATGTAATTTTACATTTGAGCTTATTTGACTACATTTAACATATTTATTTTTTCTTTTCCTTATATTTCCTAATCTTTTGCCAATCGTCCGACTTTTTCTTTTCCCTTGACACCCATAAACTATCAAGTTATAATATATAACTATTAGTTATATAAATATAACCAATAGTTTAATTAAATAACATTTAACTATATTTTTAAGGATTAATTATGCCGCAGGAAAAAACCTTAGGTCGCATACTTCAGGAAATAAGGCAAAGCAAACATATATCCATTGCTTCGATGTCGAATAAGTTTAAAGTAGCCGCAGTCCATTTAAACCTGATAGAAGTCGATAAAAGGCTTCCGAGCATGGAGCTCTTAGACCAAATCATAGATATGTTTAAAGTCGACGGCAATACGAAAGATGAATTATACCTGCTCCTCGCCAAAGCGAAGCTTAAAGATAAAATACCCGACGAAGTCCTTAAGAAAATTATCCTTAAAAAAGACAGCATGCCGGATAATTTCATAGCCCGCATTAAGAAAGACATATCCGCCAAAAAAAGAACGGAAAAGATAAAAGAGGTTATGGAAGGTTTGGACGTCCTTTCCAAAGAAGAAATAATAAAGCTTGCCGAAGAATTTAAACAACCCGTCGCCGAATACTTAACGCTTGCCGGTTATATGCCGGACGAGATACTTCGTCTTTTGGAATACAAAGACTTCGAGGAGCTCCTAAAAAGCATCTCTGCTTTTAAAGATCCAATTAGAATTCAAAAGGTTATAACCGGTCTTTTAGCAGTGGTAAAGGGTTTTACGGAGTGAGCGTCACAAAATCGTCACATATCGTTTTTTATAAAGAAAATTATTTAAAAATATCAGTAAGTTGCAATATTCAGTATTCTGCATGGCATGCAAGATGTCGTCGGTTCGACTCCGATCAGCTCCACCATTCAAAACCGCAGTAAATAAGCCTTTTCTACAGCTTGACAATAAATTTTAAATAGTGTATATTTTATATAAATTGTATAAAATTTATTAAATTTTTGTCTCAAAATTGTCCATACCTCTTTAAATTTATATTTAATAAGCGACGGCAGGGTATGTTTCTT
>DAHXMB010000049.1:0-26714 GCA_027365695.1 Candidatus Acididesulfobacter sp.
AGCCGCATGTATAATTAAATCTATAACAGCGTTTGAAATTTGATTGTATGTAATTATTTTCATAATGATAATAATCCTTAAAAATCAATGTTCTTATTATTTTACACATTTATAAAATAATTTCAAGAAAAAAATAAATAATAAAATAGTTTTTAATTTTAATTTGATTTTAGCCCTTAATTCTGCACTATAAACTATTGGTATTTGCACTGCACAGAAAATAAATTTATATTGCAGAATTAAAGTTAATATATTATATATAAATTATAATATATAATATATAAAACGATATTAATAACAACAAGATGAAAACAGGTGAAACTTTAAAATTTGATAATAAACCGTATAAAATTTTTATTGATGCAAGGCTTATGTTTTATGCCGGCATAGGCAGATACCAGCGAGAATTTATACTTAATGTTTTAAAGAATAATATAAATAATGAAAAGTATAAAATTAACGCAAAAAACGAAATTAATCTAAAATTTTATCTGCTTGGAGATAAAAATAAAATAAATCAGTTTATAGATGCAAATGATTTGCCTGATGATAAATTTATCGTAATAAACAATACGTCAAAAAAATATTCTTTCAAGGAACAGTTTTCCCTTTTTTTTGTATTATTATATTACAGAAAAAAGATAGATTTGTTTTTTTTCCCGCATTATAATATTTCAATATTTTATATACCGAAAAATTCGATAGTTACGGTACATGATTTAACTTTTTATAGATTTTCTAGTTATACTTGGAAATTTAAAACAGCCGTCGGAAAATTTGTTCTAAAAAGAGTTTTAAAGAAAACTAAAAAAGTGATAGCCGTTTCTAATTATGTTAAAAATGATATAATAAATATGTTTGGCAATATCGGCGGATTAGATCTTCAAAATAAAATTAAAGTTATATATTCGGGATATAGTTTATTTTTTAGCAGTCTGGCAGACAAAAATATAACTTATGCAATTAAAGAAATCAATGGCACAGAAGGCACAGAATATAAATATAAATCATATAAAAAAAAATTTAATTTTGACAATAAACTGCCTGATAGGCTAAAACAAAATATTTCCTGTCCTTATATACTTTATCTTGGAAACAGAAAAAAACATAAAAATATATTAAATTTGATTAAAGCCTTTAAATTAATAAAAGATATTTCGCAAAATATTAAAAATAATAAAAATAATCAATTAAATATAAAAAATAAAGTCAATAATTATAATGATAATAAAGATAGTTATAAAAATACGTCAATCGGCAATACTTATGAATCATGCGGAAATTTCCAGAATTTAAAATTTGTATTAATAGGTTCAAGATTTAAAAAATATGATTTTATTGACGAATTTATAAAAAAAGAAAATATAGGAGATATTATTCAGCTTTCAAATATTTCCGATGAAGAAGCCAAAATTTATTATGAAAATGCTAAAGCGTTTACATTTATTTCAATAAGCGAAGGTTTCGGTTTCGCTCCTCTGGAAGCCGCGGTTTGCGGCGCACCTTTAATACTTGCCAATGCAGGTGCGCTTCCGGAGGTATTTAAAGATGCAGCTCTTTTTGTAGACCCTTTTAATATTGAAGGCATAGCAGATTCAATTAAAAAAGTGCTCACCGATGAAAATTTGAGAAATGATTTAAAGAAAAAATCTTTAGCCCTGGCAAATAAATATTCATATAAAAAAATGGCTTCCGAAATGCTGGATTATTTTATTTGCGAAAAATAGTAATAATATTAAATAATATTAAATTAAAACTTTTTAATTTTAAAAATACGGATATCAAAGCAAAAGCAACGATAATATTGAAATTTTATTAATTATTAATTAAAACTTATTGAAAATACTAAACTAAAAAAATAAAAAGGAGAAATCAATATTATGGGGTTAAAAATCGGATTTATCGGGGCAGGAAATATGGCATTCGGTTTAATAAAGGGAATAATGAATAATAAAAATATAAAAGATACCGGTATATTTATATATGATCCGTCATTAGAAAGGCAGGAGTTTATGAAAGGCAGCTTTAACACTGTAATTTTAAACAGTGTAGGCGAAGTAATCGAAAATGCGGATATTGTTTTTATAGCAGTCAAGCCTAATGTGGTTGCAGATGTTTTAAAAATAGCGGCAGATACTATTATACGTATGCATAATGAAATCTTTAGCAGCGATGATAATACCTATAATATAAAAAAGGCAGGCTCATCAGCAGGCTCATCAGCAGGCTCATCAATAGATATATTAGATGATATTGCCGATAATAATAATTATAATTCTAATAATGCCGCAAACAAGAAAATTAAAGATATTATTTTTGTCTCTATAGCAGGCGGCGTAAGGATAGAAGCGATTGACGGAGTATTTCATGAAAAATTCCGCGGCAAATATAATCCTAAAATTATCAGAATTATGCCTAATATAAATTCGCTTGCAGGAAAAGGGATGAGTGCTGTTTGTTATAATAATGCCGTCAAAGAAGAAGACTATAATAAAGTAAAAAATATTCTTGAAATGTCTTCAAAAGTTTTAGTCCTTGAAGAAAAATATTTTGATGCAGTAACTGCCATAAGCGGAAGCGGCCCCGCATATTTCTTTTTAATTGCCGAAGGTTTTATTGAA
The DNA here is from genome assembly GCA_027365695.1 of Candidatus Acididesulfobacter sp. Classification (GTDB taxonomy): domain Bacteria; phylum SZUA-79; class SZUA-79; order Acidulodesulfobacterales; family Acidulodesulfobacteraceae; genus Acididesulfobacter. The sequence continues at coordinate 2,622 of DAHXMB010000049.1, forward strand.
GCGGCCGTTAAACTTGGACTGCCCAGAAATATTGCATCTATTCTATCCGTACAAACGCTGGCGGGTTCGGGAGAGCTTTTAAGTTCTGAAGAATTTAGCAAATACTCAACTAAAGACCTTAAGGATTTAGTGACATCACCCGGAGGCACTACGGCATACGGTCTAAACAAGCTTGAAGAAGGCAGAATTAAATATGTTATAGATTCTGCCGTTAATGCAGCTTATTTGCGTTCCAAAGAACTTGGAAATAAAAATGATTAAGCCCCGTATAATTTTAGCATCATCTTCGCCTCGCCGAATAGAAATTTTAAAAGAATATAAAATTAATTTTATATCTAAAGAACATAAAATTATCAATGAACCTGAATATTCGGGCGACAATGAACCTTGCGAATTTGTAAAAAATCTTGCGCTTAATAAAGCTAAAAGTATCGAAAGTTTTTATCCCGATGATTTCATTATAGGTTCCGATACCGCAGTTATATTGAAAGTTATATTGAATAATTCAAATAGATATAAAAATTTTCTTACTAATTTTAATTCCGATATTGACGACATATTATACGATAAAACCAAAAATACAAATAGCAGAATCAATAAAAGCATAAATAAAAGCATAAAAAATATAAATAGCTGCAATCAAAATGAAGATATATGCCATTCGTCCTTTATATCTTTAGGTAAACCGAAAGATATAGTTTCCGCTTTCAATATGTTGAATATGCTATCCGATAATATTCATAATGTTTATACCGGCATTGCGCTAATTAATAAAAATAAACAAATTCATGAATTTTCTTATGATAAAACCGAGGTTAAAATAAAAAACTTATCCGATGAAGAAATATATAATTATATAAATAAATTTAAACCTTTTGATAAAGCAGGATCATATGGAATTCAAGATTCTCAAGATATTGTAGAATCATATTCGGGTTCTTATAAAAATGTAGAAGGGTTATGTATAGAAAAATTAATCCCTCTTTTAAAGAAATATAATTTAATATAATTTATGTTTTACGCAGGCAGCTGCCTGTCAATAGATACCGGTACGGTTTATAACAGCAGGCATATAAATTATAATTATTCAGATTTTGGTAATGTCCATGTTATATAATCGCATTTTGGATAATTTGAACAACCGTAAAATTTTCTCCCCTTTTTTGTTTTTTTTATAACAAGATAGCCTCCGCATTCATTTGGGCATGATATATTAGATTTGAGAGGCACAGGTTTTGTATTTTTACATTCGGGATATCCGCTGCAGGCAAGAAATTTTCCGAATCTGCCTGATTTTATTACCATAGGTTTTCCGCATTTATCGCAATTTATCGCAGGTTCTATGCTGGGCAGTTCCGGATTTGCCGTGTTTCCCGAATTATCCGTATTATTTTCGATATCATTTGAGCTCTGTGCTACATTTTTATTGTTTTCGGAAATTGGAGAAAGCTCTCTGGTATTTTTACATTCGGGATATCCGCTGCAGGCAAGAAATTTTCCGAATCTGCCGAATTTTATCACCATAGGTTCCCCGCATTTATCGCAAATTATATCGGTAGCGATAGACGTACCTTTTATATCTTTAATATTTTTTCCTGCACTTTCTAATCTTTCAACAAGCTTATCGTAAAATTCTTCAAGAAGTGTGTTTTTATCTAAAATCCCTTTTTCTATTTCATCAAGTTTGTTTTCCATGTTTGCCGTAAATTTAATATCTAAAATATCGGGAAACCCTTCTTTTAAAATATCTGATACTACAATTCCAAGTTCCGTAGGCTTAAATCTGGCTATAGAGCTTGTTTCTGTTTCCGTTTCGACGTAATCTTTATTTTTAATGTTTGATATAATTGTCTGATAAGTGGACGGTCTGCCGACGCCGTTTTCATCCAATGCTTTAACAAGAGTAGCTTCAGTGTATCTCGGCGGCGGCATAGTAAAATGCTGTATAAGATCTAAATCTTGAATAAAAGCAGGGTCATTTTCTTTTAAAACTTCAAATATTTTTAAAATATATTTGGAGTTTAATCCTTTATTTTTTTTATTATCTTCTTTATTTTTGCTTTGATTAACATTAACATTTTTTTCGCTATTTTCTGAATTTAAATTTAAATTGCTATTTGTATTTACATCCTGCTCCGATTTCTCTTTTGGATGTTCATATAATTTATTAAGAGCTTTTAAGTATCCTTCAAATTTAAGAATGCTTTCGGTAGTTTTAAATAAATACTCATTTTCTCCAATATTTTCTGTATTATTATCCGTTTCCGTTTTATCGCCCTTTTTATTTTTAATTTTTTTAATGCTATTTTTAATGTTATCGGTTTTGCCGGTGTTTTCATCTATGTTATTTTTAACGATTTCCCCGTTGCCGCTTATTGTTATATTATACTGGTCAAAAATACTTTGAGACATTTGTGAAGCAACAAAAAATGTCCATATTAAATTATAAAGTTTGTATTCATCCGTAGATAAATAATTTTTTATCTTTTCGGGCGTCAAAAAAACATTTGATGGTCTTATCGCTTCGTGGGCATCTTGAATTTTTTTTGTTTTTTGTTTTTTTGAAACAATTGCAGTACCGCTTCTGGAAAAATCTTCCCCGAATTCTTCAGTAATAAAATCTTTTGCAGCTTTAGAGGCAACATCGGATATTCTTATGGAATCCGTTCTCATATAAGTTATAAGACCGGTAAGACCTAATGGACCGCTGCCTGCATTTTCTACCTTGCCTAAATCAATTCCTTCATAAAGTTTTTGGGCGACGCTCATTGTTTTTTTAACAGAGAACCTGATTGTTTTAAAAGCTTCTTGTTGTAATGTGCTTGTAATTAAAGGAGACGGGGCATTTCTTTTAACGGATTTTTTGCCGATATTATAAATTTTATATTCTGCTATATTTAATAATGAAGTTTTAATATTTTCAGCTTCGGAGGTATTTTTTATTTCAGGGTCTTTTTTGTTTATTTTTGCAAGTTCCGAAGTAATAGTAAATGAATCTCCGGAATTATTTTTAATTAAAAAATCGGCTGACAGCGTCCAGTATTCTTCTTTGACAAAATTATTGATTTCTTTTTCTCTTTCTACTATTAAATATAATGTAACAGATTGAACTCTTCCTGCGGAAAGTCCTCTCCCGACTTTTTTCCACAAAAAAGGACTTAAATTATAGCCGACTAATCTATCTAATATTCTCCTTGCTTTTTGAGATTCAAACATATATTCATTAAGGTCTATCGGGTTTTTAATAGCTTCTTTGATAGCATCTTTTGTTATCTCGTTAAAAAGAACTCTTTTTACTTCAGGCTTTTTACCTTTTATAGTATCTATAATTTCTTTTACGTTCCATGCTATTGCTTCCCCTTCTCTATCGGGGTCTGCCGCCAGAAAAACGGTATCGGCGGTTCTAGCATATTTTTTTATTTCTTCGGTAACTTTTTCTTTGCCTTTTATAATTTCGTAAAATGGTTCAAACCCATGTTCAATATCTACGCCTATTTTGCTTTTCGGCAAATCTTTTATATGTCCCATCGTAGCTTTAACAGCATAGTCTTTGCCGAGATATTTGTTTATCGTATTAGCTTTTGACGGAGATTCTACTATAACTAAATTTTTCATATTTTTTTTATTACCCCTGAAATTTCCCTTTTTATTACCCCTTTAATTTCCATTAAAGAGATTGATTGAAGAATCATTTTTTTAATTTGATTTGTATCATTTTTATTTATTTTTTGAACAATTTTTATTAGATTATTAATTATATCGTCTGTAGTTATATTAATATTATTGTTTTTTTTATAATTATAGTCTAAAAAACTTAATATAGTTTTTTCAATATCTTGTAGTTTGCCTGCGTTTACATTTATATTTATTATATTGTTATTCTTTTCATGATCAATATTATCATTAATATCATCAATAATTTTATTGTTTTCAATAAACTTTTCTATGATATTAACATTTTTATTTAATTTTTCAAATTTTTTAATTAGATTATTTAATGAACTTTTTTTTGACAAATATAGCACAATCATTTCCGATGCGATGTTTAATATTAGATTGTTCCTGTAAATATAACAATATTTAAAATTTGTTTCAAAAGGATCTATTGCCGAAATAGCTGAAAAATCTGAGTATTGACGGTAATTTTTTAAAAAATGAATCATCGGATAATGAGGCGCTAATATTATTTTATTTTTATCTTTAAAAACCTTATCATAATTTTTTATCAAATCATTTTCTGATTCGCTTGCCGTTCCAATAAAATATGAAGTATTTATGCTTTCGTTTAATTTATTAAAGCTGCCGCCGGAGCAACTTAAGTTGTTTAAATAGCCGCTTAAGCAGTTGATTAAATAATCATTTAATCTTAATATACCGGCGTTTTTATATCTTGAAGACGTAATAAATATAAATTTATTATTGTTATTTATAAAATTATTTGTTATATTGCCGCTGCAATTATTATGTATGCCGTTTATATTATATCCAAAAAAATATTTATTGTTCGGGTATATATTATTTATTTTTTTATTTGCGTGATCTGTATTACAGGTTAAAGCAGCAGCTTTTTCGGAGGATTCTTTTTTATTAATATTATAATAATAAAGAAAAATAGGCAGGCTATCATTATAAATATTTAAAAAGCGTATAATATTGAATTTGTCTAAGATATTAATTTCGTTTTCTGCAATTTTTTTAAATTTATTAAAAATATTTTTATCAATTTTATATGTTTCTAATGCCGTATTTTCCAAAATTTTCGCAATATCGATATAATAATTGCAACTATTATTACTATTATTATCGGTTATGTATAATTTAATGATTTTTCTAAATATTTTTTTCACGGCGGCTTGTTTTATGTTTTTAAATTGCAAGAAAATCCTGTGATAAAAATACAGCAGTTTAATTAAATCATTATCTAAATAAATATTTTCGCCTGTTTGAACTGTTTGATTTTTCATATTGCTTTAAATATTTTTAATTATATGATAAAATTAAGTAATGAATAATTTTTTTGTTTCTAATTAATTTTTTTATTAATTTTTATAATATTATAACGATAATTAATTTTTAATGAAAGATTTTAATCGCAATTTAAAATACGGTTTTTTTTTATATTTATGATAATTATAATTATAAAAACATTTTGGCTTTAGTTATTATTATAGTCGTAAGCAGTTTTTTAACTTTGATTGCAGGTTTTAATAATTTTAGCGGATGCTACGGCTATGGCGCAAGTCTATCAAATAATACAGGTATAAAAAACGCAGATCATAAAAATAAAAACCCGGAAATTAAAAATAATTCGGATAATATTGCGGTTATTGTTCCTACAAACGGACGGTATAAATATTTCGGAAAACAATTTTTAGACGGAATTCTTTTTTCTATACAAAAAAATAAAAAAGCAAATATAAAATTTATTGTAGTAAGTCTTCCTTTTAATGCCGGCAGTGGTTCCATTGAAAATTTATTTAAAAGTATTGCTCAAAAAAATATCAGCGCAATTATCGGACCTTTATTTGTTAACCAGATTGCCTATTTTTCAAAATATTCATCAATATATAAAATTCCTGTTTTTACCCCTGCACCTTTAAATTTTTCAAAGTACAAATCTCCGTATTTATTCCATTACGGAATGACGGTAAAAAATGAAGTATCTGCCGACTTAAAATTTGCCGAAACTAAAGGAATAGATAAAATATCGGTTATTTATCCAGATAATGCATACGGTCAAAAAACAATTCAATATATAAACGCTATAGGAAGAAAATTAGGGATAGATATTGTTGACGAAACTGCTTACGAAAGGCATACGGTTGATTTTTTTTATAATTTTAATTTACTTGTAAGGTTTCAAGATATGGGGCACGGGCATATGACAAAAACAGAGGAAAATCAATTAGGGGTCACTCCTTACGATCTTATGCACGGTATTACAAAAGCAAAACCGTATATCCCTTTCGGCGGTCTTTTTTTAATCGGGTCTGCCGGAAAATTAAAATTAATATTAACCCAGCTTGCTTATTACAATATCACGGGCATTAAACTTTTCGGGTTAAGTCAGATAGACACTAAAAATTTTTTAAATAAATATAGTTTTTATATGCAGGGGATAGTCTATCCAAACGGATTTTTCCCCGACAGCAGGAATAAATTCGTTAAAAATTTTGTAAAATCTTATAAAAATTATTATAATGAAAAACCCAACATACTGTCGGCTGAAGGATATGATATGGGTAATATCGTAATAAAGTCGGTTATGATGCGCAGCGGCAGTAATGCTTATGAAAACGTAAAAAATAGCGCGCAGGCTAACGGCGGCATTAATAATAACAGGCAATCACTATATCGCAGGTTATTAAAAATTAAATCTTTTAAAGGGGTATGCGGTATCAGCCATATTCGCGGCAGAGATTTTATAAAGGGGCTTTATCTTTTTCAATTAAAGAATAACAAAATATATATAATAAGAAGCCCTTTTAATTAATTTTAAATCTTTTTTAATTACCGATTATATATTTTTATCTTAATAAAAATATGAGATATATTTATTTATTAAGGCATAAGCGATGAGTTATTTAAACGGCAGCATATATTATTTTAGCAGGAAATTTTAATTATGAATAACGGAAATAGAAATAATGCAAAAAAAGTAACTGAAGATAAAAAAAAAAGAAAAAAGAAAAGTTTACTTAAAATAATTTTAATTACGGTATCCATAATTATAATAGCGCCTATTGTCATAGTGGCTATATTATATTTTTCGCTTGCTTCAACAGTTCCCAATATCACATCTTTAAAAGATTATCGTCCGCAGCAGGTTAACTATGTATATTCGGCAACGGGGAAATTAGCAGGATACATCGGTCCCGTTAATAGAGAAGTGGTACCTTTTTCGAATATACCGGTTCAGGTAAGAGAGGCTTTTTTAGCTGCGGAAGATAAAAATTTTTACAATCAAGGACCTATTGATTTTAAAGCAATCTTAAGGGCTTTTGTCGTAAATTTAATGTCGGGACATATCGTAGAAGGCGGTTCCACCATTACCCAGCAGGTTGCAAAGACTATTCTTGTTCCTTATCAAAGGACTTATATATGGAAATTAAGAGAAGCTATACTCGCCTATCGCGTGGCGGATCATTTATCAAAAAACGATATTTTAGATGTATATTTAAATCAGATTTATTTAGGTAACGGTTCTTATGGGATAGAAGCTGCATCTTTGAGCTATTTCGGTAAACCTGTCTGGAAACTTAATCTGGCTGAGGCGGCTATGCTTGGCGGATTGCCGCAGGCGCCTTCTTTTCTTGACCCTTTTGTTCATTTTAAAGATGCTAAAAGACGTCAAAAATATGTTTTAAACCAGATGTATAAAGACGGTTTTATTACTAAAAAGCAGGCTATTCAAGCCTATAATACGCCGATTATATTAAACGATTATTTTAAATATAACGGGGTTGCGCCTTATTACGTCGCTTTAATAAAGCAATTAATAATTGCTAAATACGGCAAACAGATTTACAAAGAAGGCGGATTAAAAATTTATTCGGCATTAAGCGCCAGAGCTCAGAAGTATGCCGATAAAGCGGTTAAAACCCATTTAACGGTATTATCGCATGAATACGGCTATGCGGGTCCGTTAAAAATTCTTTCATATTCTCAGATGAAACGGGCATTAAAAAGAGAAAAAAATAATATAAAAGACCTTTATACAGGCTATAAATATAAAGGGTTTGTTACGGGAACGTCAAAAAACGGACAAACCGCCTATGTGTCTGTCGGAAAATACCGGGGTATTATACCTGTAAATAATATGAGTTGGGCATCTAAATTTCAACGCTATGTTTATTTTGCTTATAGAACAATCAGCAATGTAAGACAGGCATTAAAACCGGGATATGAGATTCTTGTAAAATTTGACGGTTTTAATAAAAATCATATTCCTATATTTTCTTTGGAAGAAAAAGATGTAATAGAAGGGGCTTTAGTGTCAATAGACCCTCATAACGGCTATGTTAAGGCAATGGTTGGAGGCTATAGCTATAAAGATACCGAATTTAACAGAGCTCTTTATTCTAAACGGCAAACAGGTTCCGCATTTAAACCTTTTGTTTATGCGGAAGCTTTAACTCAGGGATATACCCCTTCTTCAATTATAGATAACACGCCGGCAATTTATCCTACAGGCGTACCGGGAAAATATTATAAGCCCCACAATTTTTCAAGAAGATTTACGGGACCGACGACTCTTCTGATAGGACTTGCACATTCCATAGACGTAGTCGCAGTTAAACTTTTAGATAAAGTCGGTATCAATAAAGTTACGGCTTTAGCCTCAAAAATGGGTTTTCATCATCTTGTGCATAATCTTACAATGGCATTAGGTTCATCAAGCGTAAGACTTATCGATTTGGTTGACGGATATACTGCATTTGCAAATAGCGGCGTTGAATGTAAACCTATTTTTATAATAAAAATATTAACCCCTCAAGGCAAAATTCTATACTATAAAAAACCTGAATGCAAACAGGTGCTATCTCCCCAAGTTTCATTTGTGTTGACAAATATGCTTGAACGCGTAATTACAAACGGAACAGGCGTTACAATATCAAAAATAAGAAATATTACTCCTTACGTAGCGGGGAAAACGGGGTCTTCCAGCCAGTATAGGGATGGAGTGTTTGTCGGATACACTTCTTCTTTGGTCACGGGTGTATGGACTGGATTAGATGATTTTCATTCTATGGGAAGATTTATGGTTGGAGCTATAACCGCAGCGCCCATATGGAATGCTTATATGTCAAAAGCGTTAATGATTTTTCCGTCTAAACCGTTTAAGATACCTGCAGGGATTGTTTTTGCCGAAATAAATCCGCATACGGGACTGCTTGCCGATTCAAGTTATCAGGACCCTGTTTTAATGCCCTATGTTGCGGGAACAGAACCTAAATCAGTAACAAAAGTAAAAAAAATATCAAACCCGCAATCTTTTTTTGAGATGCCTTAATAAATATAAATAAATAAAATAAATGAACATTATTAATAATCATAAAATTAATAGCAAAACTGAAAATAGCCGGTCGGATAATTTTTTGATTGACGGGTTTGGCAGACAAATTACTTATTTAAGAATTTCGCTGACCGACAGGTGCAACTTAAGATGCGTATACTGCATGCCGGAAGACGGGGTAAAACTGATTGAACATAGCGAAATGCTGTCCTATGAAGAAATTTTAAAATTTGTCAATATACTGGCAAGTCATGGCGTTAATAAAATAAGAATAACCGGCGGAGAACCTCTTGTCAGAAAAGGAGCGATTAATTTTATTGAAAATTTGAGCAGTATCAGCGGCATAAAAGATATATCTATGACGACTAACGGTATATTGCTTGATAAGTATGCGCAAGATTTGTATAATGCAGGTCTTAAAAGAATAAATATAAGTCTTGATTCATTAAATAAGGAAACTTTCAGCAAGATAACCCGCGGCGGCAATCTTGATGCCGTGCTTAAAGGCATAAGCGCTGCAAAGACCACAGGTTTTGAGCCTATTAAAATAAACACCGTGCTTATACGCGGCACTAACGACAATGAACTGATGAATTTTATAAGTTTTGCGATAGAAAACGAACTTAATTTAAGATTTATTGAATATATGCCTATAGGACAAAATATAAGCCGGACAATTACGACTAAGGAACTCACGGATAAAATTAAGGCAGAATATAAAGATTTTGAATCTAATAAAATTAGCGATTCTTCCGTAAGCAAAGAATATTATTTTTCAAATAATAAAAATAATAAGACCGTAATAGGTTTTATAAGCCCGTTATCCGAGCATTTCTGCAATGATTGCAACAGGCTTAGATTAACCGCGTCCGGCAAATTGCGGCTTTGCCTTTTCTATGATGAAGAATATGACATTAAAAAAATTTTGAATAACGGTGTAAATGATGAAGATATTTATAATTATTTGTTAAATTTGCTGCAAAAAAAACATCAAACCCATTCATTTAATAATAAAATAGGCATAAATAATTGCAGCGGACATCTTAATATTGCAGAAGATAATATTTATATGAATAAAATAGGGGGATAATTTTTAAAAATAAATATATTATATTGCTTTAGTATATACATATATTAAAATTATATATTATTATAAATCAATCGGAGGTTAAAGCTGTAGATGGAGCAGAAAAATATTATCAACATTAACATTGAAGACGAAATGAGGCAGTCTTATCTTGATTATGCTATGAGCGTTATCATAGGAAGAGCGCTGCCTGAAATTAAAGACGGATTAAAGCCTGTTCACAGGAGAATTTTATTTGCTATGAATGAAATAGGCAATGACTACAATAAACCATACAAAAAATCCGCAAGAATAGTCGGAGATGTTATAGGTAAATATCATCCGCACGGAGATTCGGCAGTTTATGACTCTATTGTTAGAATGGCTCAGGATATTTCATTAAGATATCCCTTGGTTGACGGACAGGGCAATTTTGGTTCTATAGACGGGGATCCTCCTGCCGCCATGAGATATACCGAAATTAGAATGACTAGACTTTCTTCTTTTATGCTTGACGATATAGACAATGAAACGGTTGATTTTATTCCAAACTATGACGGCTCATTAAAAGAGCCTACGGTTTTACCCGCCAAGTTCCCTAATCTGCTTATTAACGGGTCTTCGGGAATTGCGGTAGGTATGGCTTCAAATATACCGCCCCATAATTTAAGCGAAACTATTGACGCTTTGCTTCATTTTATAGATAACCCCGATTGTCTAATAAATGATCTTATGGAATTTATGAAAGGACCTGATTTTCCTACAGGCGGCATAGTTTATGGCTACTCAGGCATAATAAACTATTTTAATACGGGAAGGGGTATTGTTAAAGTAAGAGCTAAATATCATACCGAAAAAGATAAAATAATTATAACCGAAGTTCCATATATGGTTAATAAAGCCAAAATACTTGAAAAAATTGCCGAACTTGTCAGAGAAAAGAAAATAGAAGGGATATCAGACCTTCGTGATGAATCGGACAGAGAAGGATTAAGGGTCGTAATTGAACTTAAAAGAGATGTTAACGAAACTATTTTGATGAATAAACTTTTTTCTCATACGCAGCTTGAAGAAACATTCGGGGTAATTATGCTTGCGATAGTAAACAATCAGCCGAAAGTGCTTAATGTAAAATCAGTGCTTTCATATTTTATTGATTTTAGAAAAGAAGTAGTGGTCAAAAGAACATTGTTTGAATTAAAAAAGGCGCAGGCAAGACTTCATATATTGGAAGCTTTAAGAATAGCAGCTCAAAATATAGACGAAGTTATTGAATTAATCAAAATGTCCGCTTCTCCGAAAGAAGCCAAGGCTGCTCTTATTAAAAAATACACCTTTTCGGAAATTCAAGCCCAAGCTATTCTTGATATGAAACTTGAAAAAATAACTAATCTGGAAAGAGAACAGCTTATAAAAGAATATGAAGAAATATTAAATAAAGTTAATAAATTAAAAGAAATATTAGCTAATGAAAGCCTTATTGTAAAAATTATAAAAGACGAGCTTATTTTTATAAAAGAAAAATTTGGAGATGCAAGAAAAACCGAAATAGTTGTTGAAGAAGCGGAAGTAAATGAAATAGATTTTATCCCTAACGACGAAATGATTGTTATGATGACGGGAAGCGGTTACATAAAAAGAACCAAACTTGATTCTTTTCAATCTCAGCACAGAGGAGGACGCGGACATATAGGCATAAAATCTAAAGAAGATGATTTTGTGACGGATTCTTTTTGCGCAATGGCTCATGACAGTATATTATTTTTAACTAACTTAGGTATAGCATATAAACTTAAAGTCTATAATATTCCGGAAACGCAAAAACAATCAAAAGGCAAGCCTATAGTTAATCTTCTTAATTTAAGAGAAAATGAAAAAATATCATTTTTTGTGCCGTCCGAAAACTTTAATGAAGGTTATTCCTTAGTTATTGCAACAAAAAAAGGACAAATCATAAAAACATCCTTGATTAATTTTGCAAATGTAAGAAAAGGCGGATTAATAGCTGTAAAACTGAGGGAAGGAGACGAAGTCATAAACGTTAAGATTGTTGATAACTCCTTAAAAGACACATTAATAACAATAGCAACAAAATTTGGAAAATCAATCTGCTCCGATATTAACGATTATAGACTTCTTGCAAGAGGCGCAATGGGCGTAAGGGGAATAAAACTTTTAAAAGGCGACGAAGTAGTTTCTATGGATATTTTGACTTCAAAAGATGATTTTCTTGTAGGCATTACAGAAAACGGATACGGCAAAAAAACGACTATGACGGAGTTCCGCAAGCAAAACAGAGGCGGAAGCGGTCTGATAGCCATTAAAACAGGGAATAGAAACGGCAATGTCGTAGCTGTTTTAAAAGTAAAAGAAAATAATGATATAATTTTAATAACTTCTTCGGGAAGAATTATAAGAATCAAAGCGTCCAATCTTCGCAGCATAGGAAGAAATACAATGGGCGTAAGGCTCATCGGACTCAGTGAAGGAGAAAAAGTTTCTAACGCCATTGCGGCGTTGGCATCAAATGAAGGAGAAGAAGAAACTGCAGATTAATTTAATATTCATAATTTAATATATCGTTATTATTAAGATAATAGCTGTAATATTTGAAATTATTTGTATGTGTTTTTGCAATTACGTTATTATAATAATTTATTTCTTATTCACTTATTCATTTTATATAGTTAATTCTAAATATGCTTTATGAAAAAAATAATGATACAGATATTGTGCCGGGAATTATAGGAGCGGGGAGTTTCGGGACTGCATTGGCGGTGAATTTTTCCAAATATACGGATAAAGTTTATCTAAAATGCAGAAATTCCGAGTTCGCCAAAAAATTAAGACAATGCAGACAAAACTCTGATTATCTGCCTGGAATAGTTTTAAAAGAAAATATTATTATTGAAGACAAATTTGAATCTGTTTTTAAAAATGCGGATATAATATTTTTAGTTGTTCCGTCAATAGCTTTACAAAGCACTTTTGAAGAAATTAAACGATATAATACGCAATTTAATTTTAACGATTATATTTTTATTAATACTGCAAAAGGTGTCGGATTTAATACTTTAGAGATGCCGCATAAAGTATTTTCGGATGTTTTTGGAAAGCAAATGCTTGAAAGATATGCTATGTTAAGCGGGCCAAGTTTTGCGGCAGAGGTAGCAGCAGGTCTTCCTACGGCGGTTTGTGTAGCTTCTTTTAATAATTCCGTACTTGTCCGCATTAAAGAATTTTTTAAAAATAATCAAAATTTCCGCATATATACTTTAAATGATGTAACAGGTTTAGAACTTGGCGGGGCGCTTAAAAATATTATAGCGCTTGCATCGGGTATATCGGACGGGTTAAAATTAGGCTATAATGCAAGAGCTGCGTTATTAACCCGCGGCATTGCGGAAATTACTAGATTCGGCGAAGCTATGGGCGCTGACAGGCAAACTTTTGCCGGTTTATCCGGAATAGGAGATTTAATTTTAACTTCTACATCCGATTTAAGCAGAAACAGGACGGTAGGATTAAAGATTGCTCAGGGAATGAGTCTTGATTTAATAGTAAATGGTATGAAAATGATTGCCGAAGGGGTTACGACGACTAAATCAGTACATATATTGGCAAAACAAAAAAATATTTATATGCCTATAACCGAAATTGTCTATTTAGTGCTTTATGAAGGTTTAAAGCCGCATGATGCTATATCAATGCTTCTTCGAAGAGATATAAAAAATGAATTTGATTAATTAAAAAATTTTAATAAAAAATAATTTTAAACAAATAAAGATAATTTTTTTATTAATCTTATTATGTTTATTTATGTGATTTTATGCAAATATATATAAATAGTAAATATAAAAATAGTAAATATAAAAATAATTTAATTAATAAAATAGAGGTAAATTATTATGCCCAACATAATGGAAATCAAACTTAATCATATAAAAAATTTGCGATTTGAAGGATACTCTTCATCTAATCCTGATTATAAAATCATTTTGGACACATCAAAAGAAGTAGGCGGAAACGATGAAGGTATAAAACCGACAGAAATGCTTCTTATCGGATTAGCAGGATGCAGTTCTATGGATATTATTTCAATTCTAAACAAAAAAAAACAGATGATTGAATCTTACGATGTACTCGTCAAAGGACAGAGAGCGGTGTCGCACCCCATGATTTTTACCAAAATTAATATTATATATAATTTTAAAGGGGTTAATATAGACGAAGATGCTATTAAAAGAGCAATTTCGCTTTCAAAAGATAAATACTGCAGTGTTTGGGCAATGCTCCAAAGAGCTGCCGACATAGAATATTCGTATAATATTTTATAATATAAGTTTAATATTAATAATTTAATAAAAAAGGCGAACATAAATGGAATCCAATTTAACTGAGAGTGAGAAAAAACTGTTAATAAAAATTGCCAGAAAATCTATTGAAGATTCTTTGAGCGGAAAAAAAGATAATTATTTAAACTCCGAGGAGCTCTTAAGTTCTTTGACAGATAACTTAAAGAAAAAAGCCGGCGTGTTTGTAACTTTAAAGACAAACGGCGAACAGTTAAGAGGATGCATAGGAAACTTTGTTTCGAATGTGCCCATTTATACCAATATATATAAAATGGCATACGAAGCGGCATTTAACGACCCAAGATTCAGACCTCTTGATTCTTTGGAAATTAATAATATTAGTATAGAAATATCGGTTTTAAGTACTTTAGAAAAAATTAGCAGTTTTGATGAAATTATAATAGAAAAACACGGCTTGTATATAATGAAAGGACCATACCATGGCGTTTTACTGCCTCAAGTGGCAACAGAATACCATATGAATAAAACACAATTTTTAGAAGCAGTATCTCAAAAGGCAGGACTGCATAGCGATGCCTATAAAGAAAATGCTGATATTTATATATTTTCGGCGGAAATTTTCAGTGAATAGGATAAACCGCAGAATACAAACACAATAAAGTATAAATAAATTAAATAAATATTAAAAAAATATAATAAGAACAATTATATATAATAATAGCTTGTATAATACTTTAATGCATAAATAAAAAAATAATAAAATTATTTTATGAAATATTATCCGATCGGTTTAAATATTTTTGATAAAAAAGTGCTTGTCGTCGGAGGAGGTAATGTTGCATCAAGAAAAATAGAGCGGCTTATTGAAAAAGGCGCTGAAATTACCGTTGTTTCTCCTGAAATTATAGATGATATTGACACTATCGCAAAAAAATCAAAAATTAAATGGGTTAAAAGAATATATGAAATTGGCGATGAAGAAGGTTGTTTTGCAGTTTTTTGCGCTATTTCGCCTACCGATGAAAATACAAAGATGGAAGAAGAGCTATATAAAAGATGCATTCAAAAAAACATTTTAATCAATGTGGCAGATAAACCGGCTTTATGCACATTTACTCTTCCAGCCTTAGTATCAAGAGGAGAATTTGACATTGCAATATTTACAGGAGGATTCAGTCCTCTATTTGCAAGAAAAATAAGGGAAGGTTTAGAAAAAATATATGGAGAAGAATATACTGTTTTTGTAAAAATTTTAGGTTTAGTCAGAAAAGAAGTAAAAAAGAAAAATTTACCGCAAAAAAAAAATCAAGAAATATTTGACAAACTTCTTTCTTCGGAACTTTTTGAATTGGTGAAGGAGAAAAAATATAATGATATCAGTTTATTTTTGAGCAATTTTCTTGAGGAAGTCAGTCTATGATTTTTAAAAATTATTATTTTATCCCGCTTATATTATATGTTTTATCTTATGCGGTTCTTTATTTCAAGAAAGATAATCCGCATAAATACTTTATTTTTTTTGTATATTCCGCTTTTATTATCCAGAGCGCAATTGTTTTTATGGGTTTGGATAAATATCATTTTACTATGATTATACCGATTGACCTGATGATTTTTCTTAATTCCTGGATACTTATGCTTATCATTATTCTTTTTGAACTTTTGTATAAAGCAAAATATATTGTTATTTATGCGACCCCTTTAGTTATAGCAGGGTTGTTAATATCATATTTTGCTCCTTCTGCAGATATCACCGCTATATTAAGGGTAGATTCATGGCTTTTGATAACGCATGTTATTCTTATATCAGCAGGAGATTCTTTGTTCACGCTTGCATTTATTTTATCTTTAATATATATTTTTCAGGAAAGAAAGCTAAAACTTAAAAAGAATTTAAAAATTGTCAATAATAGCAATAATAAAAGCGGTAATAATAAAGCAGAATTATTTAATTTTCGCAAAAATTTTAATTATTTTAATTTAGGGAACGGATATAACTTAGAATTGTTGGATAATATGAATTATCAGTGTTTAAAATTGGGGTTCCCAGCTTTAACCGCAGGTATTGTTATAGGTATATATCTTTCAAGCGCTTTGCTTAAATCTATGTCGTTTGTTAAACCTATTGAAATTATTTCGTTTATTACCTGGTTTATATACGCATTTTTATTACATGAACGTGTTGCAAAAGGTTTAAGAGGCAATAAAGCAGCTTTACTCAGCATAGCAGGTTTTATTATGATTTTATTAGCCGTAGGCTTTTCTTTTTATCTTTTACCGGAATTTCATGGATTTAAATAAACTATAAATTAAGTCGGATTAAGTTAATTAAAATAATTTAAAAAATAAAATAGTTACATTAAATATTTATAAAATTAAAAATTAGAGCATAGACAACTAACCTTCCTCACGGAAGGGGTCTTCAAGTTATAAAATTATAAAATAAGGATAAATTAAAAAATTCTAAACATATACATTATTTTATACTAAATTAGCATGGAAATTATTGTTACTGGTTTAAACCATAAATCGTCAGACATAATTCACAGAGAAGAAGCATCTAAGAAAATTCTTACAAAAGAATTAAGGAACAAATTTATTTTTGATATTAAAAAATTGTTTAATGAAGAAATAGGAAAACAGCTAATTCAAGAATCGGCGATAATTTCTACATGCAATAGAGTTGAATTTATATTTACAGTATCGGACAGTTCTAACAACAGTAATAAAAATACGGATTATGCCCTAATTATAAAAAATATTATACTCAGGTATTTATTCGGTAATAATTTTAAAAATGAAGAATTGCAGAGTATGTTTTATATATATAAAAATTTTGAAGCAGTACGGCATTTTTTTATCGTTGCGTCAAGTTTAGATTCAATGATAATAGGCGAACCGCAAATTTTAGGCCAGATAAAAGAGTCATACAACGAAGCCTGTGAATTTAGAAATACTGGCTTAATTTTAAATAAGCTTTTCCATAAAGCTTTTTACTGCGCTAAAAGGGTAAGGACAGAGACAAAAATAGCAGCCGCGCCGGTTTCAATAAGTTACGCGGCGGTAGAACTTGCCAAAAAAATATTTAACGATATAAGCAATAAAAAGGTTTTACTGCTTGGAACTGGAGAGATGGGGAAAATTGCAGCCAAACATTTTATAAAACAAGGGATTAGCGAAATATTTATTACAAACAGGACAAAAGAAAAAGCTGTAAAACTTGCAGGAGAGCTTGACGGATATGATTCTAAAACAATTATTGACTTTAACGAATATTATAAAATATTAACGGTAGCCGATATAGTATTATGTTCTACAGGCGCGGACACGTATGTTATAAAGTACGAAGATATTCAGCCTATTATTAAAATACGCAAACAAAAACCTATTTTTCTAATAGACATATCGGTTCCGCGCAATATTGACCCTGAAATAAATAAAATTTCCAATGTGTATCTTTTTGATATTGACGATATCGGCAAAATTATTGAAAATAATCTTGATGTAAGACAGCATGAGGCTGATTTTGCGGAAAAGATAACAGAAGAAGAAACAAAAGATTTCATGGACTGGAAAAATTCTCTTAATGTCGTTCCGATAATTGTAAATTTAAGAAGCAAAGTCAACGGTATTATTTTTACCGAATTATGTAAATATATTAATAATAAAGATGAAAATATAGAAGCAATTGCAAATTCTATAACAAACAAGATTCTTCACGAGCCTATTACTAAAATTAAAAGATCGGAGATTGATTTCAATGGTTTAAATCTTACGGAGGCTGTCAAAATGCTTTTTGATTTAGATTTAAACATTAACAGCGTATCTAAAGAAAACAAAGAAACTAAAAAGGAAATATTGAACTGCGGAGGCTATAGCGATGACGGCAGCGACAATATTAATAATGAAAAAAATGATTATGATTATTATAATAATAAAATTATTCAATTAAATAATAAAAAAGTTAAATAAAATAGCAAAACAATAATAAAGTAAAATAATTAAATTATGCAATTAAACAACGACAAATACATCTTAAAATTGGGCACGCGCGGCAGTAAACTCGCGCTTTATCAGGCAAATACCGTTAAAGATAAACTATTAAATGTTTTTAAAGAACAAAATATAGATACAGATGTAGAAATTATCACGATTAAAACATCCGGCGATAAAATTGTGCATGCTTCCTTGAGCTCTTTCGGCGGCAAAGGTTTATTCGTAAAAGAAATTGAAGAAGCTTTACTTGCAGGCGAAATAGATATTGCAGTTCACAGTTTAAAAGACGTGCCTCAGGTTATACCGGATGAATTAACGATAGGATGCGTGCTAAAGAGAGACGATCCTCGAGATTGTATGATATTAAAAAATGAATCAGCCATAGACCTACTTAACGGTAAAGCAGTTCGCAAAAATTTAAATTCAGGGCTTGCAAATAATGAAAATATCAATCATATAAATAATAATAATATAGATACAAAAAAAAACAGGGTTTCATTTGTTGATGTCGTCAGTTTGCTTAAGCCCCGTTCAATAATCGGGACATCAAGCTTAAGACGAAGAATTCTTATGCAGAGATTAAGAGATGATTTGATTTTTGAGCCGTTAAGAGGCAATATTGACACAAGAATTCAAAAAGTAAAAGACGGTTTTTTTGATGCGATTATACTTTCTTCAAGCGGATTGATAAGATTAGGTCTTGAGCATTTGATTGATTTCTATCTTGACCCGTTTGTTTTTATACCACAATGCGGACAGGGAGTTATAGCAATTGAATTTGCAAAAGAAAATCAAGGTTTAGCCGAAATTTTGCAATTTATCAACGATGAAAACACCTTTGTTTCAACTTATGCCGAGAGGCAGTTTATTAAAATATTAGATTGCGGGTGCGCTTCGCCTGTCGGCGTCTATTCATATTTTGATTTCAATAGCAGTCTCAATAATGAAAATGAAATTGAAATAAATATTAAAGGATTTGTTTCTAATATTGACGGGCAATATTTAGAAGAACAAATTAAAGGAAGTAAATCTGAATATAAAGAATTAGGCAAAAAACTCGCACATCTTATTATAGAAAAAGGCGGTTCGGAAATTTTATCTAAAAATAAATAAAAATAACGAAAATAATAACAAAAAATGTAGTAGCATGGAAATACAAATTACGATAAAAATAAAAAAATAATATCAATATCAATATCAATAATAAAATAATAAAATAATAAAAATAATTAGTATAATCAATATAAGGAAAAATTTTATATGAGTAAACCTCTAGTTTATCTTACGGGGGCAGGACCGGGGGACCCGGAACTTTTAACTTTGAAAGCAAAAAGAGTTATAGGCGAAGCAGATGTTATAGTTTATGATAGTCTTATTTCTGACGACCTTTTAAAATATGCGCGAAAAGACTGTGAAATAATATATGCGGGCAAGCGGTCTTCAAATCATACACTTCCCCAGTATTCTATAAATGAATTGCTGGCGCAAAAAGCAAAAGAAAACAAAACAGTCGTGAGACTTAAAGGGGGAGACCCTTTTTTATACGGAAGAGGCGGGGAAGAAGCAGAAAAATTATATGAAGAAGGGATAGACTTTGAAATAATACCAGGCATTTCGTCCTCTTTTGCCGTTCCAGCCTATGCGGGCATCCCTTTAACGCACAGAGATTATTCTTCGACCGTTGCTATAGTTACAGGACACGAAGGAGAACATAAAGAAGAAACAAGTATAAACTGGGATAAAATAACCGGAGCTTCTACTATTGTTGTTTTAATGGGATATAAAAATCTAGCTAATATTATTAATGAAATGGTAAATGCGGGAAAAAACGAAAATACTCCCGCCGCCGTTATTCAGGAAGGAACAACCGCAAATCAAAAAGTTGCCGTCGGAACGCTTAAAACTATTGAAGAGGATGTGCACAACAAAGGTTTAAAAAGCCCCCTGATACTAATTGTAGGGGATGTTGTCCGCTTAAGACGAAAGATACAATGGTTTGAGAAAAGACCGTTAAACGGCGTCAAAGCGCTAATTACCCGTTCGACTGGAAAATCTTCAGTGCTGTCCGCCAATTTAAAAAGATACGGCGCAGAAATAATAGAACTTCCTTTGATTAAAATAATAAAAAAAAGTGAAAATATTGACGAAGCTGCAATTTTAAACTCAATAGAAGATATTAAATACTATGATTTTTTAATTTTTACAAGCGCAAATGCCGTAGAAGGATATTTTGAAAGAATATTTTCACAAAATAAGGATTTAAGAATATTGCACAATTGTAAAATTATTTCAGTGGGTTTGGCAACATCCGCAGAATTAAAGAAATATGGTATTATAACCGACATTTCCCCTTCGACGCAGGAATCATTTTCTCAGGGTGGGATTATAAAAGAATTAGAATTTTTAAACAATAAAATAAATATTAAAGGAAAAAAATTTCTATTTCCGCAGGCTTTAAAAATAAATAGCGAATTGCCTGAATACATTGTTTCTAACGGAGCTGTATTAAATAATCTTCCTGTGTACGAAACTGTTTTGACTCTGGAATCTATAGAAAAGACAAAAAATTTATTTAAAAATTTTAATGCCGAAAATCCTCCCGTAAATCTTATAACGTTTACAAGCTATTCAACCGTTGAAAATTTTATAAAATGTATTGAGGCGGCTCAGAAAGGTTTATTAGATAAAATACTTAAATCTAATCCGGATGGTTCGGCAGGCATTAATTTTGCTTCTATAGGAAAGAAGACAGCCGAATATGCTTTCAGGTTTGGTATAAAATCTGATATAATATCTAAAGATGTGAATATTAATTCTTTTGCTGAAGAAATAGTAAATTTTTATAGTGAAAAATTTTAATAAAATTAATAAATTAAAATGAATAAGCGAGGTTAAATAAATAATGATAGGAATTTCAAAACTCTATTGCGGCGGAGTACATGCTTCCGATGCTTTACGCTATGGAAGAATGTCGCAGAAATTACCGTCCCATCTTTTGCAATTTTCAGAAGATAAAAAACCTGTTATAGTATGGAATATGACAAAAACTTGCAATTTAAACTGCATACATTGCTATTCGCAGTCCAAAAATCTTCAATATAATAATGAATTGACATTAGAAGAAGGAAAAGCTTTTATAGACGACGTATCCTCTTTCGGGTCTCCCGTTATGCTTTTTTCAGGCGGCGAACCCTTAATGCACCCGCATTTCCTTGACCTTGCATTTTACGCAAAATCTAAAGGAATGAGAGCCGTAATATCCACAAACGGAACTTTAATTACAAGGGAACTTGCGCAAGAGCTTAAACAGATCGGATTGTCTTATGTAGGAATAAGTCTTGACGGACTTTCCGAAGTTCATGACAAATTCAGAGGGAAAAAAGGAGCTTTCACCGAAGCGATTAATGGAATAAATTATGCTAAAGAAGCAGGAATAAAAGTCGGTTTAAGATTTACTATAAATAAAAGAAATGCTCAGGAAATACCCGGAATTTTTAAACTTTTGGAAGAAGAAAATATCCCGAGAGTTTGTTTTTATCACCTTGTTTATGCAGGAAGAGGCACAAAACTTATGGAAGAAGACCTTACGCATGAAGAAACAAGACAAACAGTGGATACTATTCTTGAGCTTACAAAAGAAATATATTCGAAAGACAGCGCAAAAGAAGTTTTAACCGTAGATAACCATGCGGACGGACCTTATATTTATTTAAAATTATTAAAAGAAGGACAGACGGAGTCGGCAGATAATGTTATGGAACTGCTTAAAATGAACGGAGGAAACAGCTCCGGCGTAGGAATAGGTTCTGTTAGCTGGGACGGAGAAGTTTATGCAGACCAATTCTGGAGACATTATTCGTTCGGCAGCGTAAAAGAAAGAAAATTCAGCGAGATATGGTCAGATACTGCTTCAAATCATTTAATGAAACAGTTAAAAAATAAAAAAGAATATGTTAAAGGAAGATGCGCCAAGTGCAAATGGCTTGATGTATGCAACGGCAATTTCAGAGTCAGGTCTGAAGCTGCTTCGGGAGATTTATGGTCTCCTGATCCTGCATGTTATCTGACCGACGAAGAAATAGGATTATAAATACTATATATAATACAGTAAATAACTTAAGTAACATAATTGCATGCAGCAGCAAATTAGAAATTATATAAAATATCAATATAAATCAATCAATATTATATAGGCGCATAACAATAACATAAATAAAAAAATAAACAATAATATAAGTATCCTAAAATTGCCGATAGAAAATTTTATTCTGGATTCCCGCCTGCGCGGGAATGACTTTAAGGGATTTTAAGAGTTTACCCGCTATATGCAGTCATTCCGAAGAAAGCAGGAATCTAATGTTTATTAATGCATTGCGGTATATTTAATAATCTCTATCAGCAATTTTGGGAGTATAAATCAGGATTATAAATTTATGATTAACAATAATAATCAAAATAATAATGCGGAAACAGCAGATATAAAAGATAAAGGCGCAGGACATCCTCACGGCATGTCCGGAGTAATGCCTGATGCATCAATAATAAGGTCAATGGCGTCGGGTACGGCAGGCAAAAACAATGAATTAAGGCTTGTATTCTGGGAGCTTACGGCAAGATGCAATCTTAAGTGCATTCATTGCAGAGCTGAAGCTCAGGAAGAAAGGCAGAAAGATGAGCTGTCAACGGAAGAATGTTTTTCCGTTATAGATAATTTATGCAGTTTTTCAAATCCTATTTTAATATTAACCGGCGGCGAACCTCTATATAGACAGGATATTTTTGAAATTGCTTCTTACGCATCAAATAAAGGACTCAGAGTTGCATTGGCAACTAATGGAACATTGATTAACAAAGAAACTGCAAAAAGAATTAAAGAATGCGGAATAAAAAGAGTGGCTATAAGTTTAGACGGTTCAAACGCCCAGACCCATGATTCTTTTAGAATGATACCTGGGTCATTTGACGCAGCTTTTAACGGAATTAAAAATCTGCAGAATGAAGGCATGGAAGTTCAGATTAACACGACTATTGCTAAACATAATGAAGACGAAGTTGAAGATATACTTGAACTTGTCTTAAAAAATAATTTAAAAGCGCTGCATATTTTTATGCTTGTTCCTGTCGGATGCGGTGTACAAATCGCTGACACGCAAATGTTAGATAAACAGAAATATGAAGATATTCTATCATGGTTTTACGATAAAACAATGGAATTTAAAGATAAACTTGAACTAAAAGCAACTTGCGCTCCGCATTACTTTAGAATAATGCATAAAAAGGCTAAAGACGAAGGCATCGCTATTTCTCCGAAAACGCATGGCATGGCGGCAGTAACAAGGGGCTGTCTTGCAGGGAGTTCCGTCATGTTTGTTTCCAGAAAAGGAGATGTGCAGCCATGCGGCTATCTTCCCGCACTCGCAGGCAATGTTCTTAAAGAGCCTGCCAAAAAAATTTGGGAATCGTCCGAAGTGTTTGCAAATTTACGAGATTTAAGTTTATTAAAAGGAAAATGCGGCATATGCGAATATAAAAAAGTCTGCGAAGGATGCAGGGCGAGAGCCTATTATGAAACGGGAGATTATCTGGATGAGGAGCCATATTGCAGTTACGAACCGTCATTAATCCAAAATAAATAATAAATAATAAATAATAAATTAAATGTTCGATTTATTTAAACTTTTAACTTCAAATAATGGAAC
>DAHXMB010000052.1:0-15396 GCA_027365695.1 Candidatus Acididesulfobacter sp.
AAGAAGCTTTAGATAAAGCATTTAAACATAACCTGATGCCTTTTCTAAACAAGATGATTTTTAAAAAAGGATATTTGCTAACCGATTATCTTACGTGAGTTCCAAGCGATGCCCCATTTTTTCAAGCAGGTCTGCTATACGGAGATAATAAAAATATTCCCGGATTCAGGTGGATTGAGAAAGATACGGGAAATGAAATAATTTTTAAAAATCCTGAAAGCGCAGGACATGTTGAAGCAATGCTTTCTAAAAAATATAAAGGTCTTCTTAAGGGCGGTTCAAGCTATGTTAATTTGTTTTCAGGAGGAGCGTCCCGTTCAACATTTACATTATCAACATTTTCAGTAAGGTATCTTTTTAAAAAAAAAATAAGGAATTTTGATATTTTTATTATATTCATGTTTCATGTTCTTACTTTATTTAAGACTATTTTTTATGTGATGTTCGAATTTTTTTTTGAATTATATGAAAAAATATTAGATGTAATCAAAAAAAGAGTCGTTAGGCCTGAAGGTATATTTCCTTTTGCAAGAGTTATGTCTAACGTAATATTTAAAGAAATTGAGACATTCGGCGCAATTATGGATATTTCTAGAGGAGTGCCTTCGATATACATGGATTTTACAGGATATGACGAACTATCCCACCATAGAGGTCCATATTCGATTAGTGCACTGAGAACTCTTAAGGCAATAGACCGCAAAATAAAATATATTTTTAAAGAATTAGAGAAATCAAGCAGAAAATATGATTTTTTTATTTTATCCGACCATGGACATACGCCGTCCGTTCCGTTTGTCCATTTGAATAATAATGAAAAACTTGAAGCGGTTATCAATGAATTCATATCAAAAAATATCAGCATTAATAATAATACGAAAAAAGAATATACGGTATATGAATTTGATACGGGTTACAATGCGGTTTTTAAACGATTATTCTTATATATAGACGATTTGTTGAAGAAAAGCAGCTGGGATACGATTTATAATAAATTATTTAATAAATTTAAATACGACATTGAAACAAAAAAAATATTAATAATAAAAATGTTATAGATTGGAAAAATAAAAATGTGATATATATAATGAATTCAGGACCTATGTCGAATATTTATTTTTCTGATAAAAAGATTAAAATGAATACTGAAGAAATTGAAATTTTTTATCCCGGTTTAATAAAACGACTATCCGATATTGAACATATAGGATTTATAATGGGTATAAATAAAAAAAACGATATAGTTATATCGTACAAGGACTCAGAAGGTTTTAAACCTTTTTTTAAACATAATATCGCAGCGGATGAAAAATTATTAGATTCTTATCTAAAAAATATTTCTAACGATACCCTGAAAAATATCATAGAATATCTTAAGATATTTGATAAAGAAAACATTATAATAAATTCTATTAAAGATTTCTGCAGATTTAATAATTCAGGCGACTTAATAATTTTCGGAGCATACAATAAAAAATATATAGTTAATTTTGAAAATCAGCTTGGCGCTCATGGCGGCGCAGGCGGAGAACAAAACATTCCTTTTGCCGTATACCCGGAAACATTGAATTTTGATTTTGCAAGCGTGAATAATGCTTGTCAAATATATGATTTTATTTACAATAATTATGTCGTGTAAGGGCAAGTGACGATTACCTATTTTATGAAAAATTTTATAAAATAAAATAACAAATAAATAAATGAAAAATTCACATTATGGTAAATAAAATGACGGGAGATATAAATAAATACGATTGTATAATATTTGACTTAGACGGAACGCTTATAGATTCGTTTCAGGCTATAAACGATGCTTTTGATGCCGTATTTTTAAGATTTGACGGAAGAGTGCTATCCGATAGCGAATCCAATTCATATGTGGGCGTTCCGCTTGAAGGTTTGCTTAGCGAGATGTTCGGAAAAGAAAATCAAGCCGAAGCGATAGCAATATTTAGAAATAAATACAGGGAAGTTTGTTTTGAAAAGACTACATTAATTAAAGGAGCAAAAGAACTTCTTGCAAATTTAAAAGCTAAGGGCAAGTCATTGAATATTGCCACAAATAAGACAGGTGATATATCCCGCGATTTATTGAAATCTTTAAACATTGACAAATTATTCGATTATGTGTATGGTGTTTTTGACGGTATGCAAGGAAAACCGTCTCCCGAAATGCTAAATAAAATAATAGAAAATACTGGATTTGAAAAACCCGATGTTATATTTATCGGTGATTCTCCAATAGACATAATGACCGCAAAAAATGCCGGAGTGACTATGCTTAGCGTTGCATCCGGAAATCATACTTATGACGAGCTGAGGTCTTTTAATCCGGATTTCTTATATGAACATATTGCAAATATAACTTCTTAAAATAAATCAATGATTAGAATAGGCGAAATTAATTATCTTAATGTTTATCCTATATTTTATTTTCTTAAAAAAGAAGCTGCGAAAAAAGAATCGGAATTAAATTTTATCAGCTTTAAATCGGGAACGCCCGCCTTTTTAAATAAAAGTCTTAAAAACGGTTTTATAGATTTAAGCCCTTCATCGTCTTTTTATTACATTGAAAATTATAAAAACTCTCTTTTATTTAAAAATATCTCAATAAGTTCAAAAAAAAAGGTTAATAGTATTTTTCTATTTTCTCCAAAAAAAATTGAAGATTTTTCAGATACCGAAACTATATATATAACGCCTGAAACATTAACGTCCGTTAATTTGTTAAAAGTATTGTTTGCAGAGTTTTATAAATTAGATATAAATAAGATGAATTTTGTGATTATGTTATCTAATGAAAATATTGAATTTACGGGAAATGCCGGGTTAGATTTACGCAAAATTTATTTGCATATAGGCGATAAAGCTATAGAATATAAAAAAATTTATGAAAATGTTTTTAACTATTCATATGATCTTGCAGCAATCTGGTATAATTTTACAGGATTACCGTTTGTTTTTGCATTATTTATAATAAGAAAAGATTCATATGAAAATAATAAAAATGAATTTAATTTGCTTTATAAATATTTAATAAAATCCAAAGATAAAGCTGTTCTAAATTTAGACGAAATTGCGCAAGAAATACTTAAAAATCCTTCTTATAAATTTATTACATATAACGAACTGATTAATTACTGGACGGATTGTTTAAGTTTTGATTTAAGCGAAAAAGAAATAGAAGGATTTATGCTATATTGCGATATATTATACAATCATAAAATAATTAAAAATATTCCTGAGCTTAATTTTACGCCGATATGATATTATTTTCTGTTGCATTTAAAGGATTTATACGCGTTTGAGGTATTAAAACAGTGAAAGTGAATCCGTTGCCGAGGCTGCTTTGCAATATTGCCGTGCCGTTAAGTAATTTAAGAATATGTTTGATTATCGCCAGTCCTAACCCTGTTCCTCCGGGATCTTTTGAGTGAGAACTGTCAACTCTGAAAAATCTTTCGCCTAAACGCAGCAGGTTAGGATAGCTAACGCCTATACCGGTATCTTCAACGGATATATATAAAAAATTGTCTGCATTAGAGTCTATTGTTCCCCAAACTATAGAAGTTTCGCTTAAATCCGCTATAATATTATTTACGCCTGAATTTGTCTCAAGAAATGTATCAATTAAAATTTTTCCACTATTTTCGGTATATTTAATTGAATTTTGAAGCATATTAATAATAATCTGGTTAATTTTGGAAGAATCAGAAAAAAAAGTAAAATCAGCTAAATTTTTAATAATTTTTAAATTTTTAGATTTTATTTCATTTTCAAATAATTGCAAAGAATTCTCAATTATATTTTTTAAATCTATTTTTTCAATTTTCAAAGAGGTGCTGCCCGTTTCAATATTTGTTAAAACTATAAGGTCATCAATTAACGAATTAAGACGTTTTGCGTGATGTTCTATAATATTAAAAAATTTAATTGCAGTTTCATGGTTATCCAAGGCGCCGTTTTTTAATGTTTCAATAAAACCCATTATAGCAGTGATGGGAGTTTTTATCTCATGGGAAATATTTTGTATAAATGCAGATTTTATATTTTCAATTTTCTGAATATATGTAATATCTCTTATTATTACGCCATAATACTTGGTTTCATTAATTTTAAAAATTTTACACAAGACTATTTTTTCATCTGCTTTATCAAAGTACGAAATTTGTTTTTCAATTATATTTGATTCTTGATTTTCTATAATTCTATTTATAAGATTATTTAATTCATAATTTCTTGTCAGCAGCTCAAATTTCTTAACATTATCGGATAAACCCGAGCGGATGTTTTTCCTGAAAAAATTATTTACAAAAATAATATTTTTATTTATATCAATAACTGCAATACCATCAGTTATTTGCTGAAAGATATTTTTATAAATTTTTAAAAAATTTTCATTTTCTTTAATTCTGGTATTTACAGCTGCATCAGAAAATATTGAAAAACCTCTTTTCTTTTTTAATAAAAAATAATATAAAAAAATTGCAAATAATGTTATTATTAATATAAAAATTAAGATTGTAGATAAATATATCATATTGGTTAGGCAAATAAAATTAATTAATTAAATTAAGTGTAAGTAAGCAGATATATTTATGTTTATAATTTAACATAAGCAGATTTGATTACAATAACATTTAATGATTAAATAATGATTAAATAATTATAATTTTAATTGTATATAATTATATATTATACGAAAATTAATGATTAATAAATATAAATTAGTTTTTTTTATTATGTTGTCAATAAATTATTGCTGCTTTATTTTTATAAAAAATGCGCAAGGTTTATCTTATAATAATGTAAATAATTTAAATAAAAAATTAAATTATTATAAATCAGTAAAGGCCAATGCCGTTCATTCGGCCGATGATAAAAGTACTTACGAGAATCTTGATTTATGCAATGAAATAATAGCTTCCGTAGATGACAATCCTATAACGTTAAACGATATATATTTTTTAGGAAATTTTAGAAGAATTCTATATGGCGGGAAAAGCTCTTTCAATAATAAATTTTCAGACAAAAAAATAAATAAATTATTAAATATTTACATTAATAGATTTTTAATATTAAAAGAAGAGCATAAAATTGATATAATAAATATACCCGTTAATTATTTAAATTCTTATATAAAGAACTTTATGCAAGATTACAGAAGAAAATATAAAAATTTAAAATTCTCGCAATTTTTAATTAAATTCGGATACAATTATACGGAATTTAAAAAGTTTATTAGAAATTTGTTAATTGAAAGAGAATTTATAATAGAACATTTAAAACTTTTTTTTAATATGTCAAAAAAAAATGTAATTATTTTAAAAAAATTAGAAAACAAAAAAAAATTTGAAATTAATATTAATAAAAGTAAAAAAATTTCAACAAAACATTTATCAGGCAGAAATATTATATTAAACTTAAAAATATGGATAAATAAACTTAGAAATAAAGCTAATATTGATATGATAAGTACCAAATATTAATGATTATATAAATAATAATTTAAAATATTTATAATATTTTAAATTAGTTGCTATGCGATGTTTTTTTATACGAATAAAGACCGCATTTATATATTGTTTTTAAGCTAAGTTTTAACATTAATTTAGTTGCTATGTGAGGTTTTTTGCTATCGGTAATAATAATAATAAATATAAGAAATAATATTTTATATAATTTAATTTGAACAGGTATTAAATATTAAAATGTATGAATTAAAAATATCATCCATATTTTCCTCGGCTCATAACTTAAGGGGATATAACGGTAAATGTGAAAATATTCACGGACATAATTGGCAGATTGAAGTTACCGTATGTTCCGAATTATTAAATGAAATAGGAATTGCAATTGACTTCAAGATTCTTAAAAGTCATCTAAAAATAATCATGGAAAAATTAGACCATAAATATATTAATGAATTAACTTATTTCAAAAATATTAATCCTTCCGCCGAAAATATCGCAAAATATATTTTTAAAGAATTTGGAATACTATTGGATAAAAATAAAGAAAGTAAGAGTATTAATATTAAAGTAAAAAAAGTAAATGTTTATGAAACCGCAACATCTATGGCTTCTTATTATGAATAATGTTTTTCAACTTAAGAATATTTAAGTGATTATTAATTTAACAAATAGGAAATCACTAAATTAAGTTGAAAATGTAAAATAAATGAATTGACTTATTTTTATATATATATTAAAAGATTATAATAGCTATCATTGAATAATTACTCATTATATTTAATATTTTAATATATTTTTATATTTATTATATGCCGCAAAAATTTAAAAAAAATATTCATTTAATTTTTATCTTTATCATATTAGTTTCTTTAATATTTTTTTACTTGTCCTATAATTTTTCCGTTAAAAGAGAAAGACGAATAGAGAACAGAATAAATGATAAAGAATTATTGTTTAAAAATATAAAATTAAATATTAAGACTAAAGAATCTGAATTAAGAAAATTAAACATTAAGCTTCTTATGTTTCATTATTTTTCTAAAAAAAATAATTATTTTTTTACCTCTAAAATTTCAAAAACTGCAATTAACTGCAATTTGCATTTAGATTATATAAATTATAAAGGATTGAAACAATATCCATACGGAAAGATATATTTATTTGATATGGCAGGCAGAGGCAATTTTTTAAATATATATAATTTTATTAAAACATTAGAATATAGATATAAAATAGTAATGAACAATTTTATATTAAAAAAAGACAAAAAAAATTATTTTTTATCATTTTATTCTAAATTAAAAATATATGAAATAAAAAAAAGTTATTTAACGGTTACTGATACCCCTTCTTTCATAGATAAATTAAATCCGCCCTCTATTTATCAAAAAAATGTTAATCCTTTTAATTTTAATTTTAACATTTTAAAAAAGAAAACGGAATTAACTAAAAAAATTGAGATTAAACCTAAACATAGGATAGCTAAGTCTTTTAAAAAAATATTAAAGAAAGAAAATAATGCAGAATTGACTTACGCCGCTAAATTATCGGAAGAGCATAGAATAGACGTCGGTAAATCTTATAAATATAATAAAGAAGGTATAATATTATTTAAAAATAATAGATACAATGCAGCATTGAATAAATTTAAAAAGTCAATATTGTTAAATCCAAAAAATTATATTGCATTATCAAACACGGCACTTGATTATTATATTAAAAAGAATTACAATAAAGCAAAATTTTACATAAAAAAGGCAATCAAATTAAAAAATAATAAGTGGCAATTTTACTTCATTCTCGGTCTTATATGCGTAAAACATAATAAATTATTGCTATCCAAAAATAATTTTAAAAAAGCTTATTTATTAGATCCTCAAAATAAAAAACTTATATATTATATCAATAATTATTAAATAATTATTAAATTTATAATTTAGAATAAAAATTTTGCTTTAAATTTTAAATTTTAGAGGAATTTATTATGAGACTGCTCCAAAAATATTTCATTTTTGTTTGTTTCTCTATTTTTGTGTTAATTTTATTTGCCGACTCCGATTCATACGCTTTTTTAACTATTACCATTACGCCGGGCAGGTTAGACAGATATAAAATTATAACTCCTCATAAAGTTAGAGCAGGTAAAAATTTTACTGTTAAGATTATTGCTCTTGACGATTTTGGAAATATCATAACTAATTTTGCCGCTAAAAATATAGGTTCTAATATACTTGTCAAATACGGCAGAAATTTAGGCAAGAAAATAAGCCTCCCTGCTTCCGAATTTAAGAAAGGCGAAGTTAAATTTAATATTTCATATAAAAAAGAAGGAAGAATATTCATAGAATCTTCATTTGAAGGGGTAGAAGGCAAAAGCGCCCCTATAAAAATTTATCCTGGTCCTTTTAATAGCTTGAAAATAAAATCGCCGTCGGAAGTAACGGCAGGCAAGCTATTTAATGTCAAGGTGTATGCCGAAGATCAATACGGCAATCCCGTTGATATTCCTAAAAATAGTATAATTAAAGTATTTCTTACAGGCGATAATTTTAAAGTGCATCCTCGCATGTTGCCGCCGCAATCGATTAAAAACGGTTTTGGCAGGTACAATTTCATTTCTGACAGATCAGGAATGAGCCAATTGAATTTTGAAATCCAGAATGATGGTGAAAATCCAGTATTTTCAAGTAAAAATATTGAAAT
This sequence comes from Candidatus Acididesulfobacter sp., assembly GCA_027365695.1. GTDB lineage: Bacteria > SZUA-79 > SZUA-79 > Acidulodesulfobacterales > Acidulodesulfobacteraceae > Acididesulfobacter. Next base: position 8,178 of record DAHXMB010000052.1, read on the forward strand.
ACAACCTGCAGGTTTATATAAATTTAATATTTCACTCAGTGTCTCTCATATTTCTGCGGGGAAACCGTTTATGATAAAGCTTGTGCCTGTGGATATGTACGGTAATGTAATACAGAAAATAAATCAAATTGAAGGAAAAGTTAAATTAAGTTTAATCTCCGATTCCGGCATAGAAAGGAGCAGTATAATTAATTTCAAGAATTTTGTAAATGGAATTGCATTGATTAAAACAATTTTTAATAAAGTAGGAACATTTTCTATACATGCAAAACCTATTGGAGTAAGCATTAGTCAAAAAATAAAACGTAATAGAACTAAAATTAAAAATATAATACCGCCAAATAGTTTGCTTTTGTCAAAATAATACTTTAATTCTTCCATAGAAATTTATTTTCTGGAGGACCGCTTCGCCATAAACGGCGTGCGTTTATATGGCTTATAGCCTCGTGAACAGAGCCGGCGTGTGTTTCTGTCTTTGGAACTTTTCCGCTTATGCGGGTCCAAAATTGCCGATAGAGATTGTTAAAATAGCTTTAAAGTTATATAAATACAGGATTCCTGCGCAGGCGGGTACGGTTTAAAGCCATCGGTATTTAGACGACCCATCTAATCTTTTTAAAACATTAAAGCACTTTTAATAATTTTTATCGGCAATTTTGAGGTAATATTTTTCTTGAATAAAAGTTTTTAAATTGATATTATTGTTATTATATATATAAATTAATTAAGTACATTTTACCCTAATTCTGCAATAGAAACTATCTATAAGTTCTAATGCTAAATAACTCTGGATGACCGCTTCGCCATAAACGGTGTGCGTTTATATAGCTTATAGCCTCGTGAAAAGTGAAATATAAAACCCCGAAAGCCTTCCAGGGCAGTTTAAACGGAAATACGGTATATAAAATTCTATTGTAGAGTTAGAGATATTAACATGGCGGCATAGCCAAGCGGTAAGGCAGAGGTCTGCAAAACCTTTATCCCCGGTTCAAATCCGGGTGCCGCCTCCAAAAAATCAAGTTGCAATAAAATAAATGGGAAAAATATGCGCATATAAAAAATTATTAATAATCTCATTAAATCTAATTAGCTAATTTATTGCCATTCCATTCCATTTTAATGATATTTTTTATTACAAGCCGTTTTAGGTTATTGTTAATTTTGTTTACTAACTTAATTATATAATAAGTTAAAGCTGATGGCGGGTTTATAGTTTTTAATACGACGTTAGAGTATAGTTGATTCTTAATTCTTCCATAGAAACTTATTTTATAGATTCCCGCATACGCAGGAATGACTTAGAGAGGATTTATAGTTTCATCCGCTATATGCAGTCATTCCGAAAGAAAGCAGGCAGTGTTTTATAGCCGTCGGTATTTAGACGGCTCATCCGGTATTGTTTATTATTGAAATATCATTGATAGTTTCTGTATTGATATTAATCCAATAATAAATGTAAATTAGCCTCATTGCATATCATTGAAATATCATTGATAGTTTCTATGGAAGAATTAAAGGTTGACAAATGACTATTAATTATTAGATACTATAGATAGAACTAAAATATAAAATAAAAAAAGTGCTCTTATAAAAGGAGGCGAGTTTACATTTGTCAATTGTAAAAATAAAAGATAATGAATCATTTGAAAGTGCATTAAGACGTTTCAAAAAATCCTGCGAAAGAGCAGGGATACTTTCTGAAATCAGAAAAAGAGAACATTACGAAAAGCCCAGCGTTAAAAGAAAAAAGAAGGCAGCTGCGGCAAGAAAAAGAAATTCTAAAAAAAATCGCTATAATTATTGATTTATAATTTTAATAAATAATCCATTATTTGGTGCGTCCTCGTCCGAAAGGACGAGGTAATTCACTTATTGTTTATATATTATTATGTATGTAAATGTTATAATTTTGATTATAATGCTTGCCGCAATGGTACGCGGTTTTTTTAGAGGACTCGCAAAAGAAGTTTTGTCTTTAGTCGGACTTGGAGCCGCTTTCTTTGCCGCTTATTATATGACCGAAAATTTTGGTAGATTGCATCCCGCCTATTTGAATTTTATTAATAATATTAAAAATTATGATGTAAGAGAAATTATAATATTTGCTTCTGTTTTTATAATAGTCGGTTTAATATTTGCTGTAATTTCTTTTTTAATTACCAAACTGCTTGATTTATTAATGCTTGGTTTTGTTAATAAAATAGGCGGTTTTTTTTTGCAGGAATCAAAATTTTTATAATACTTAGCCTCGTTATATTTTTCCTTTTTTCAATGCCTTTAATTAAAAATAATTACAGTTCATACAGAAAAGCGGATGTGTTGCCTTATTTTTATTATACGGGAAATATTATAACCTCATATATAAAGCATATATAAAATAATAACGCCCAAAACTCTATATTATAAATGCAATATTTTTTCATATGTATAGCATATTTATAGCATATATAAAACAAAAATATGAATTCGGACATACAGACAATATTAGATTCCGTTAATATTACCGATGAGATATCCGCTTTTGTTAATTTAAAAAAGGTTGGTAGAAACTATTCGGGGCTATGCCCTTTTCATTCTGAGAAAACGCCTTCATTTAATGTTGATAACGATAAGGGTTTTTTTTATTGCTTTGGCTGTGGCAAAGGCGGAAATGTAATTAATTTCTTAATGGATATTAAAGGGGAATCTTTTGTAGAGACAATCAATTATCTGAGAGAAAAATATAATATTCCCGCTTCCGATGATTGGAATAAAAATAATTTTAAGCAGTATAAAAATTCTAATTATTATAGTAGTATTAATAATAATTCAGATAATTCTGCATTTTCTGAAAAAGCGGAAATAAAAAAAATATTAAAATTGGCCCTAAATTATTATTATGAAAATTTATTTATTTATAAAAAAATAGGCGCCGATACTTCAAATTATTTACAATCAAGGGGTATAAGCAAAGAATCTGCAAAGGAATTCAGATTTGGATATGCGCCTTTTAATAAAGGACTTTCTAAAATACTTGCCGAAAATAAAATTCAATTAGACATTGCAGTCAATATAGGTTTGCTTTATAAAAACGGCAATAATTACACCGACAGATTTACAAATAAACTTATAATACCTATTTTTGACCAATTTGACGAACCGATTGCTTTTGCGGCAAGAATTATAAATAGCGGCGGTAGAACAAATAATGCCGAAGTCGGACCTAAATATGTAAATACTAATAATTCGTTAATTTTTAATAAAAATAAAACTTTATTCGGTCTGAATAAATCTTTAAATTATATAAAAAATTTAAATTACGTAATTGTTGTAGAGGGCTATTTTGATATGATATCGCTTTATAACGGCGGTATTAAAAATACGGTTGCAACTATGGGGACTGCTTTATCTAAAAACCATATATTAATTTTATCGCGGCTTTGCGATAATATAGTTTTGCTTTATGACGGCGATGAAGCCGGATTAAATGCTATAAACAGAGGAATTGAATTATTTAAAGAATTTATGGATAATTCTGAGAAAAATATTTATGCCGTTTCATTAAAAAACGATGAGGACCCTGACAGTTTTGTGCAAAAATTTGGTGGAGATAAATTAAAGGCATATTTAAACTGCAATAAAAAAAGAATTATAGAGTTTGTAATTGATTATTATATAAATAAATATTTAATGCCTAATAACAAGAAGCAAATCAAATATAAAGATAATATAATAGATAGACAATCTAACAAACCCCACGAAAAACAGAATATTAATGAAAACGGCAGAGTACCGAATTATGAATTAAATTTTAATGGCGATATAGAATTTAATAAAGAAATGATTCTAAAAAAGAAAATTTTAATTATAGATAATATACTGCCTTTTTTAAATATTGATAATATAATTTTGTTTTCATATTATATTAATTTGATAGCCGGCAAGCTAGGACTGAATGAAAAATTGGTCAGGGAATATATAAATAATAAAAAAATGCGGTATAATAATAAGTATATCGGAAGTTATACGAATTATAATAATTATAATAGCGCTGCCGATACTTCTGATGCAGGTATTTCTATAGACGTCGGTTTTAATAATATTAATAAATATCCCGACGACAGCAAAAATAACAAAATTAGCTATAAAAACGAGCGTAATAATAACGGCAACAACAATCCTCAAATTATTGAAAATAATAAAATTGATAAAAATAACGAAAGCAAATATGATTTATTAGAGTATAATTTTGAACAAGATTATGAGATAGGAGACGAATTAAACAGACAGAGTTATGAAATAGAAAAAATGATATTAATTGCTATTTTTAAAAATTTTTTATTGACAAAGCTTATTAATGAGAGTATATTAAATGAATTTTCGGATAAAGATATAGTTCTTATTATTAAAGAAATAAGGTATCTTTTATCTAACGATGTTTCTTCTAATATTGTTTCTAATGCTTTAAATTCTTCTGAAAATAAGTTAATTCAGGAAAAATGTCAGACTTTAAAGTCAAAATTTTCTAATTATATTGACACTGATGAAGTATTTGAGAAAACACAAAATCCTTCAAAATGGAAAAAATTATATTATGAATGTCAATTTGTAAATTGCGATATTGATAAAAACCTTACAATTACAAGTAGTCATTTAGATAATAGCAGTCACGTAGATAGCAGCATAGAAGATAAAAGTAACGGTATTGAAGATTATGAGGCAATAAATAAAAATCGTACTGCAGAAAAAAATTTTATAAGATTGATTATAAAGCGTAAAATAAATAATATAATTATGGCGCAGTCTAATTTTATAAAAGAATTAAACAGCGGATTATTGAGTTTAGAGGATTGGAATAAAAAATCTAAAGAATTACTTGCTGTTAAAAATTTAATAGAAAAGCTGCATAACAAAATGAACTCATTATAAATTACTAATTGTTATATAATAAATAATAAATAAATCATAGATATGAAAAAAAATACGAAAAGTATAAAAAAAGATAAAAACAAATCTAATAAAAGCAAAGATTCCGATAAAAATATAAAGAATGCTATTAATGATAATGATAATAAGAATATGAGCGCTATTACAGAAAAGAAAAATAAAGAAAATAAAAAATCAAATTTAACTGGCGTTAAATTAAACGTTAAATCAAACGCTGAGTTAAATAATGAGTTAAATGAGCAGGCTAAAAATAATAAAAAAGAATTAGACGACTCAATATACAAGAAAACTTTAGATAAAGTTAAAGAAAATGGCGGACATATTTCTTATGACGAGTTAAATGAAATTTTTCCTGCCGATATTATTTCTCCTGACCAGATAGATGATTTAATGAATATGCTCGGGGAAAGAGATGTAGATTTTATTGGAGACTCATCAAACGCTAACTATTTGCTAAAATTAAAACATAATAAACATTTGCTTGACGGCACTTTTATAGAAGAAGCCGAAGAAGAAGGTGAAGACGATGTTTCTTTAAAAACCAATGATCCTGTAAGGATGTACTTGAGAGAGATGGGTTCCGTTTCTCTTTTGACAAGAGAAAGAGAAATAGAAATTGCCAAAACTATAGAAGAAGGCGAAGAAGAAATTCTGTCGTCGGTTTTAAACTCGGATATTATGATAAATAGAGTTATTTCTCTTGCAGATAAACTAAATGCTAACAAAAGTATTATAACGGATATCGTATCTGATTTTGACGATGAGGAATTTCCAAGCGATAAAGATATTGAAAAATCGGTGGGCAGAATTATAGGAATTATAGAAAAGATAAAAGAAACAATAGGTTATAACAAACTTAATAAAAATAATCCAGAAGATTTAAATATTGCTAAATTATTTAAATCTGTTAAATCTGAATCAAAAAATATAAAATCAAAAAACAATAAGCAAAAGGATGGTCAAATTACGGCCGATTCAGGTCATAATATGGCCGCAGATTATACTGAAAAAATAGATGATTCGGATAGTAAAGATGAAAAAGAAGAATATGAAATTAATATAAACAATTTCGAAAAATCTTTTAACATAAGACATACTAATTTAAGCCCTGAAATTGCAAAAAAAGTTATTGGATTACTAAAAGAACTTCATCTTAAAAAAAAGCAAACCGATAAAATTATAACCAAATTAAAAAATTTAAATTTAAAGGTTGCAAATTACACTGAAAATTATGTAAAATTAGAGAAAGAATTAATAGAATTAAATAATGAAAAATTTAAAGATTTAAAACGAGTTGAAAGTATCTCTAAACTTATTGCAGAATCAAAAAATAAAATTGAAAGAATAGAAGATGAAGTCGGTGTTGATAGAAATTCTTTAAAGAAAATTGTAGATGTAATAAAAATAGGCGAAGAAAAGTCTAAAGTTGCTAAAACTGAGTTGGTTGAAGCTAATCTGAGGTTGGTAGTTTCTATTGCGAAAAAATATTCCAATAGAGGGTTGCAGTTTCTCGATCTTATTCAAGAAGGTAATATTGGGCTAATGAAAGCTGTTGAAAAGTTTCAATATCAACGCGGAGATAAATTTTCAACCTATGCTACATGGTGGATAAGGCAGGCTATAACAAGGGCTATCGCGGATCAGGCGAGAACCATAAGAATTCCGGTACATATGATTGAAACTATAAATAAATTGATTAGAACATCCAGAGGTTTAGTGCAAGAGATAGGCAGAGAACCTACTCCTGAGGAAATAGCCGAAAGAATGGATCTTCCTATTGATAAAGTTAGAAAAGTCCTTAAAATAGCTAAGGAGCCTATTTCTTTAGAAACTCCCATAGGAGAGGAAGAAGATAGTCATTTGGGAGATTTCATAGAGGATAAAACTGCTATTTTGCCATTAGAAGCAGCTATTTCAACGGACCTTGGCGAACAGACTACAAAAGTTCTCGGAACATTAACCGAAAGAGAAGAAAAGGTTTTAAGAATGAGATTTGGCATAGGTATAAAGTCTGACCATACATTGGAAGAGGTAGGACAAGAATTTGGCGTTACAAGAGAAAGAATTAGACAAATTGAAGCTAAAGCTTTGAGAAAACTCAGGCATCCGAGCAGGTCAAAGAGACTAAAAAGTTTTGTGAAATAATATGTAACACGATACGGGCCTATAGCTCAGCTGGTAGAGCCGCCGGCTCATAACCGGAAGGTCCCTGGTTCGAACCCGGGTGGGCCCACCATTATTATTATAATAATGACCTTTTTGATAAAAGAAATTATTGAAAAATTAGAAAATT
>DAHXMB010000071.1:0-3199 GCA_027365695.1 Candidatus Acididesulfobacter sp.
TAAATAATATATCTATGGGGGACTACAAACGTAATTTAGATAAAAAACACCCGCAAAGCCGCATAAGTTCGTTTATGATTGGTTGATTTAGGGGTATTTTTATGAATTTTTAAGGTTAGAGTGGTGAAGTTGGGTTAACAAGCAAAATGATTAAAACTAAAGAAGAATATGCAAATAATGCATTGCTGAGTACTGTAAAACAAATAATTACGGAAGAAATAGAAAAAGCGGGCTATAAAGTGGAGGCTATTTATCTTTTTGGTTCTCGCGCAAGAGGGGACTATAATGAAAACAGCGACTGGGATTTTTTTGCAGTAACTGACAGAGATTTATCTAAAGAAGATTCTATAGAAATTGAACTTCATATTCGCAGGAAAATGGCTAAAACAAAATATTAAACGATATAATCATTAAATCTAAATCTCTTTTCGAACATCAGAAAACAGGCACGGGATTTTTATCTTACTATGTAAACAAAGAAGGAAAAGCAATATGATAGAAGATGCTAATATTTTATTCAAAAAAGCTGAAAATGATTTAATAAATGCAAAAATCTTATTTTAAAGCGATAAGGCAACCGGCGATGGAATTTGTTTTCATTGCCAGCAAGCTGTGGAAAAATACTTAAAGGCTTATTTAGTTTATAACAACAAAGAAATTATTAAAACTCACGATATTTCAAATATTATAGAAGATTGTGAACGGATAGATTCCGATTTTACAAAAATGGGCAAAATTAAAGCTGATAAATTAACCTATTATGCCGTTAATACAAGATATGATGATATTTCAGAACCTACTTATGACGATATCAAAGATGCATTATCTATCGCCGAGCAGGTAAAATCATTTGTTATTGGCAAAATAAAGTAATTAATTAATTAATTATAAATTATAATTTAATTATACAGGATTGACACAAAATTTTGAACGGTCTCAAGTGACCCCTTTTTCGTCATTTAAAATTGACCTTTTTTATAAAAGCTAAATTAATTTATATGAATTATATATAAATTAGATTTATCTTATCAAACGAATGTTACAACTTTATGACGAAAATAATCACTAAAACGAAATATTTTATTCTTTAAATTTGTAAACAAATTTTATTATGATAAAATATAAATATATGCAGACTCAGCAATAAAAGTCTTGCCTTTAAATTTTTTTATAATTCATATGGAGTTTAGCTATTATGCCACGTTTATCTTTATTGGAAAAATTCGAAGAAGCATACCCCGTTGATTTGCCCAGAAAATACACGGCAAAGGATTATTTTAACCTTCCTGAAGGAAGCCCTTATCAACTAATCGAAGGAGAACTGGTAATGACGCCGTCGCCCTATACCGAACATCAAGCTATATCGAGAAATTTAGAAATGATAATAGCCGACCATGTAAAGAAAAACAAATTAGGTTACGTTTATGATGCCCCCATAGACGTCTATCTTGATTATAAAAATGCCTACCAACCAGATATAATATTCATATCCAACGGCAATAAAGATATAATAAAAAAAAGCGGCATAGACGGCGCGCCTGACCTTGTAATAGAAATACTATCGCAATCAAACGCATACTACGACAAAAAAGTTAAAAAAGCCGTATACGAAAGAAGCGGCGTAACTGAGTATATAATCGTAGACCCAAAGACAAAAAGCATAGACGTGTTTAGAAGAACGGATAGCAATTCTAAGAGCTGGGGCGGAACGTTATCGGTTAAAGCAAAAGATAACGACGGGCTTTATATAAAAACTTTGGACTTGACTGTTGACTTAAAGGATATATTTACGAAAATTTAAATTTTGGCTGCTTTTATTATCATCAATTATAATTTATGTTTATTGCATAATATAATTACCCATTATTGCAAAACAAATTCCCCAATTTTGCAATGTGGTTTTCCCCATTATTGCAAAAAAACATAGAGTATGAAAAACCTATATTATATATATAAAAAGGACATTTTTAGCCTATCCAAAATAATTATAGCGGAAAAGATTTCAAATATTTTTTTATAATAAAATAAATAGTGATTCAATAAAAATAAAGAAAATAATTACCCTCATTACTTCCGTCTATCTCCCGAACCTTTTTTAACATATTTGCAACAAAAAATTAATAGATTTTTAACATTTCAGTCATAATTTATTAGCACTTCTATTGTTATAATTATAATAGAATAATAAGGATTAACTGCGAGATACGTGTCTAATAAAAATGTCATCGCTGTCCAGTAAGAAGTGTAAAGGGTGTCCAGTAGTTCCCATAAACGGCGTACAATAAGAACGAAATACGCAACTATTTGCTAAAAAATAAAATTATTATCTATATTATTATATATATTGCTATTTGTATTCTATATATCAAATATGTCAAAATCAAAAATAATAACAAAAAGAATAATATTGCCGGATTATCCGCATCATATTGTGCAGCGAGGACATAACCGTCAGGTGATATTTGCAGAAAATGAAGATTTTAAAAATTATTTAGAGAATCTTCATGAACTAAAAGCAAAATATAAAATAAAGATATTTGCCTATTGTCTTATGACCAATCATATTCATCTGCTATTGCAGCCCGGTAAGAGAACTGAAAATATCGGGAGATTTATGAAAGTGCTTTCGGCACGCGCTACCCGTTATTTTAATGTACTTGAAGGACGCAGCGGAACATTATGGGAAAGCAAATATAAGTCAAGTGTTGTGCAAAGTGAGGAATATTTATTGGCATGTTTACGCTATATAGAATTAAATCCTGTACGCGCCGGCATAAAGGAGCATCCTGAGGAATATTTATGGTCAAGCTATATTCCGCGCATGGGCGGTGACCGAAAAGAGTGGTTGGATATAGACCCGATGTATCTAAGTTTAGGCGAAACGGAAACAATAAGACGCGAAAATTACCTAAAATTTATCGGCGAAAATGTACCGTCAGGCGAATCGGAATTTATTCGCACAGCATTAAAACGCGGGCAGCTTACTGGAAATTCACGCTTTATAGATGCTATTGAGCATATTGTCGGCAGACGCATTGAAAGAAGAGGACAAGGAAGACCATTTAAAAACAAGAATAATTTTAAATAAATATAATAAATATAATAAATATAATAAATATAATAAATATAATAAATATAATAAATATAAATAATAAATATAAATAATAAATATAAATAATAAATATAAATAATAAATATA
>DAHXMB010000089.1:0-3513 GCA_027365695.1 Candidatus Acididesulfobacter sp.
GGAAATTATTTCCATTGAGGGTATTTTTTCGCTGTATCCGCTTGCATAATATTTAATTAGAGCGGCTCCTGTCGGTGTGGTTAATTCCGTGTCGTCGCCAAAACCGTAAACGGGTATTTCTTTTAATATGTAAGAAACGGCAGGAGGCGGTACCGATAAAGCACCGTGTGCAATATCAATTATGCCGGAACCTAAGTTAATTTTTGAACAAATTATATTATAATTTCCGTAAGCAAAATTGTGTGAATTATCATTATTTTGATGTTTATTTTTTAGGTTAAGTTCGTTTATAATAAAAGCGGATAATGATATATCTATAAGAGTGTCTATACTTGCAATTTCATGCAGGTGTAAATCTTTTAAAGATTTTCCGTGAACGCAGCTTTCTGCTTCAAATAAAATATTATAAATGAAACGTATGTCGTTTTTAATTTCATTTTTAAAATTAATTAAATCAATTTGTTTATTTACTTCATGGATTGTTTTAAATTTTACCGATGCTTTATCGAGATTTATTTTAAGCGATAATCCGTTAAAACCTTTTTTTTGCGTTTCTTCGAAGAAAATATCTTTCAGAGAAAAATCTTTTATATTTAAATTATTTACTGCTTCGTAAAATTGTTTTTCTTTAATTAAATCTAAATTATATAAAGCGCTTAAAAATTTATCTCCCGATATGCCGCTGAAACAATCTATATAAATAATATTCTGATTCATAAAAAAAATTATAAAAAATAAAAAAATTTAAAATAGGTTGTACATTTTAAATATCAGATTATTTATTTATTTAATTTTCTATATTAAATTTTATCTCTGCATTTAATTCATCTGATAATTTATCAGAATTATTATCATTGCCGTAATTTTTTGAATATGATTTAGAATTAAGAATATATCTGTCTAAGTGCTTTGAATAATTGCTCCAGGGAGAAAGTTTTGCGGTTTCTTCCGTTAACCCTTCATATTGATTTACTTTTGCATCCATGTTGTCTATAAAGTGCAGTATAACGGCTTCAATAGTTTTAGGTCTTTTCGGAGAACCGAACTCTAATTCACCGTGATGAGCAACAACAGAATGCAGAATAAGAATTTTCACATTTTCAGGAAAGCCGCTGATAGAATCTATTTTATTGCTTATATAATTGACTCCAAGCACGATATGTCCCATAAGTCTGCCTTCATCGGAATACTCCGCAATATTTTTATTAAATTTTAATTCTTGTATTTTACCCGCATCATGCAAAAAACAGCCAGCCAGCATTATATCTTTGTTTACCGAATCTTTATAATGTATGGACATTAAAAGACCTGCTTTTACAATACTGAGAGTATGCTCAAGAAGACCGCCTATATATGCATGATGAATAGATTTAGCCGCAGGCAGAGATTTTAATTTGTCGGTATATTTTTCGTCATTTAGAAATAATTCTATAAGTTCGCCTATATATTTATCGTTTATATTTTCTCTTAATATAGCGCATAATTCCGAAAACATATTGTCTATATTAAATTTTGAAGATTTTAAAAAAAGGCATAAGTCGCTGCCTGTAATGTTAATTTTTTCGGCATCCGTAATATTTAATTGCAATTCATTTTGAAAAACGCTTGTTCTTGATTTTATTTTTATAAAATCGCCCGGCTCAAAAATATTTGCAAATTTTTGAGTGTTGTCCCAGATATTTGCCTTTATGTCGCCTGTTTTATCCGATAATTTAAGCGATATGTAATCCTTGCCCGTTTTTCCCTTTAGCAATGATTTATTTTTTACTAAATAAATTGAATCCGCTTTTTCATTTTCTTTTAAATCCGATATAAATAATTTATTCATAATAAATATTTTTTTATATTTTTTTATATTTTTAAAAATAATTTATAAAAACCTTAATCTAATGATAACAAATAATTTTATAAAAATCAAAATAATGAATTTTTATTTTTTTAATTTTTTTGTTGCTAAAAACAATAATAATCTGATATAACATTAATTAACCATACATTTATTATATATAAAATAATTTTTTATATATTTATGTTTATATTTTTATATATATATTTATTTTATTTATCTACTTTTTTTATTGCAGTGTGTTATTTCAATTTAAAATTTAATTGTTTATATTCATAAAAAATTATTCATAAAGAGGTCGGAAGTTATGTTTATTGATAATATAATAGGAATGTTTTCGGAGGATCTCGCAATAGATTTGGGAACAGCCAATACCTTAATATATGTGAAAGATAAAGGCATTGTTTCAAATGAACCTTCCGTGGTAGCAGTGCACATTAATTCAAGAGGAGAAAAAAAAATTTTGTCCGTCGGCAGGGATGCAAAAAAAATGCTTGGCAGAACACCCGGAAACATTCAAGCTATTAGACCGATGAAGGACGGAGTTATAGCAGATTTTGAAGTAGTAGAGGCTATGCTTAAATATTTTATAAGAAAAATACATAATAGAAAAACTTTAGTAAGACCAAGAATCATTATAGCTGTTCCTTCAGGTATTACTGCCGTTGAAAGAAGAGCGGTAAGAGAATCTGCCGAGGCTGCCGGAGCCCGAATAGTTTATTTAATTGAAGAACCCGTCGCAGCGGCGATAGGAGCAGGTCTTCCTATAACGGAAGCTGCAGGAAATATGATAGTAGATATCGGCGGAGGAACTACCGAGGTTGCAGTAATTTCAATGTCGGGTATTGTTTATGCAAAATCTATAAGAGTCGGCGGAGATAAAATAGACGATGCTATAATTCAATATGTAAAGAAAAAGTATAATCTCTTAATCGGGGATAGAACGGCAGAACTTATTAAAATGACGATAGGTACGGCTTACTCTGCTGAAGAAACATCTACAATGAACATAAAAGGCAGAGACCTTCTAAGCGGAATCCCTAAAATCATTGAAATTACTTCAACTGAAATTTACGAGGCAATATTGGAGACTGTCTCGCAAATTGTTGACGCGGTTAAGACTACGCTCGAAAAAATACCGCCGGAACTCTCTTCGGATATTGTAGATAGAGGGATTGCTCTTGCAGGAGGAGGCGCTCTTTTAAAAAATATAGATATTTTAATAAGAGAGAATACCGAACTTCCGGTCATTATAGCGGATGATCCGCTTACTTGTGTAGTAAGAGGCGCAGGTATGGCTTTAGATGAGCTGAATATATTAAAAGACATTGTTCTTGAAAATTAGTAATCAGTATTAATATCCTAATACTGCAATATAAAATAATCTTCTGGATTCCCGCCTGCGCGGGAATGACTTATGAGTTATGAGTTATGTAAAAAGTTATTAATTATTGAAAATTAATTAAATTATTATTTAAAAAAAATATTTTACGGTACTTTATGACAGAAAATTTTCATGCAAAGAGGATTTAGAAAATTTTTTAGAAAAAATAAAGATTTTTTTTTGCTAATATTAATTATAATAGTGGCAGTTGTTATATTTTTGGCACATTTAAATAGCAAAAAATATAGCGGTATTTTATCAGGCCCTATTTATAGCAGCATAT
>DAHXMB010000100.1:0-5174 GCA_027365695.1 Candidatus Acididesulfobacter sp.
CTTCAGGTTTTTTTAAGAATACTGCTAAATCTTGAACACAGTGGGAATTGAAAGAAAGTTTAGACACATCTTTCGGGTCAGTAATAAACACTGACCGCATCCTTAATGGATTAGAACCTTTAGTAAAACCGATAATTAAATTTACCTCTTTGTTTTCTAAAAGCTCTTTTGCAATATTTTGTATCTTCTCATTCATTTTTTCCATAAAATATATATCCCTATTTATAAAGTATAAATTTTATTTTTTGCTAAATATATCGCTATTATTCGGCAATGATTTTATTTTATTTGTGAAATCATTTATGACCGAAACCCATTTATTACCTTCGGAAGCACTTATCCATGAAAATTCTACTCTATTTATATCAACACCTAAATAGCTTAATAAATCTCTAAATGCCGTATATTTTCTTCTTGAATGGTAATTACCGCTCGTATAGTGGCAATCGCCTGGATGACATCCAGAAACTAATACTCCTTTTGCGCCTTTCTTAAATGCCTCTACCACAAACAGCGGATCTATCCTGCCGGTACATGGAAGTTTAATTACTCTGACATTCTCAGAATATTTCATTCTGCTTGTACCTGCTAAATCAGCCCCGTTATATGTACACCAGTTGCAGACAAAAGCAATAATACGAGGTTCTTTATTTTGCTCAATAATTCCTTTATTTGAATTATCGGAAAAATTTTGATTTTTTTCAGTATTGTTATTTTCCATCTAAGTTAGCTCCATTGTGTATTTAGTAATTTTAATCTATGTTTATGTTTATTAATACATTACCAAAAATTGCCTATAAAGATTTTTAAATTTACCGCAATGCTTTAAGGAATATTTGATTACCACATATTCCTGCTTTCGCAGAGTCTGTCACTGCAAAACTTCCGAATAGGGAACTAACATTCAGCGGGTGAATGTTTAAAATCCCCTAAAGTCATTCCCGCCTGAGCTGGAAAGTTCCAAAGCAGAAACGAATGCCGTTTTTGTTCACGAGGCTAAAAGCCGAAAACGAAGCGGTCATTAAGAAAGAATAAAATTCTCAACCGGCAATTTTGAGCATTATATATCGGTAAATTGCTTATGTATTTTATATAGCATTATACTGCAAGAGATTTTATTTCTGCAAAAATCTGCTCGTCCATAAATCCTCTTACATCAATAGATTTAGAAAAACATGCATTTACGCATGCGCCGCATCCTGTGCATAATCCTGAATTAACATTTGCAACAACCTTTAAAACATTGCCGTTTCTGTCTTTAACTTCTTCTTTGCTTATTGCGCTATAAGCACACACTCTCTGACAATAAAAACATCCTACGCAAGTCGTTTTATTAACCGAAGCTATCGTTCCTTCAACTTCATACTCGCTTTTTGAAAACAGCCCGAGTATTTTAGATGCAGCGGCAGAACCTGAAACAACGGATTCAGGAATATCACGCGGTCCCTGAGCCATTCCAGCAAGATATATTCCCGCAGTTGAAGATTCGGCAGGGCGAAGTTTAGGATGAGACTCGGTATAAAAACCATATTTATCATAAGAAATGCCCAGCATTTGCGCCATCTTATCAGAACCTTTTTTAGGAATAACGCCCGTTGCAAGAACAACCATATCCGCAGCAATTTCAACCTGATTTCCCGATAAAGTATCGGCACCTTTGACAATTAACTTACCGCCGTCCTCATATATTTTAGAAACTCTGCCCCTTAAATATATAGCTCCGTCATTTTCCATTGTACTTCTAACAAATTCTTCATATCCTTTGCTTGTAGCTCTGATATCTATATAAAAAACATAACTTTGAGATCCGTGAACTTTGTGAGCAAATAATTTTGCATGCTTGGCAGTATACATACAGCAAACTTTTGAACAATAAGGAACTCCCTTTTCAGGATCTCTTGAACCTACACATTGAATAAAAACAATGGTTTCAGGCGTTTTACCGTCGGACGGTCTTTTTATAACTCCTTCGGTCGGTCCTGAAGCAGACAAAAGTCTTTCAAACTGAAGTCCTGAAACTACATCTTTAAATTGACCGTAGCCATATTCGCCGTATAAAGAATTTTCCATTAAATCAAAGCCGGTAGCGGCTACAATAGCGCCTACTTTTTCCTCTATTATTTCATCCTGTAAATCGAAATTTATACATTTTGGTCCGCAAGCGTCATAACATTTTTGACATTTACCGCCCTTTTTATAATGTAAACATGTACTTCTATCTATAACGGGAATTAATGGAACAGCCTGAGGGAAAGGAACATATATGGCTGTTCTTTCCGATAAATTCACGTTAAATTCGCTTTTTACATTTTTATGCATAGGACAGATATTCCAGCAATCTCCGCATCCTGTACAGTCTTTTTCAACGATGCTTCTCGCTTTTTTTCTTATTTTTACGTTGAAATTTCCTATATAGCCTGATACATCTTCTAACTCTGAATATGTGTAAAGTTTTATATTAGGATGCTGATATACTTCAACCATCTTAGGAGTCATTATGCAGCTTGAACAGTCAAGAGTGGGAAATGTTTCATCAAGCTGTATCATTTTCCCGCCGATAGAAGGCTCTTTCTCAACAAGAATAACTTCAACTCCGCCGTTAGCTATATCTAAAGCAGCCTGTATCCCTGAAATACCGCCGCCTATAACAAGAGCTTTTTTTGTAAGGGGCACCCTTACATCTTCAATGGGTTTATTTCTTTTTAATTTTTCCACCATCATTTTTAATAAATCTATGGCTTTTTCAGTTGCTTTTTCTTTATCTTCATGAACCCACGAGACTTGTTCTCTAATATTTGCTATTTCAACAAAATAAGGATTAAGACCTTCTCTTATTGCCGCTTTTCTGAATGTATTTTCATGCATATGCGGAGAGCAGGCAGCCAGCACGACCCCTGTAAGATTTTTATCTTTAATCATATTTCTTAGAGCATTTTGACCGGGGTCGGAACACATATATTTGTAATCAACGGCTTCAACGACGCCCGGAATTTTAGCCGCCTCTTCGGCAACTCTTTTAACATCAACGGTGCCTGCAATATTAGAACCGCACCAGCAAACAAATACACCTATTCGTGCCATAATATATTTACCTCAATATAAATAAATAATAATCGGATTAATTTATTAATTTACAAAATTTTTTCTAATACTTTATCTGCATTTACCATATGTCCATCAATAGCAAGTTCTTTCGGGGAAAAACCGAAAGCAAGACCTAAAAGTTCTGTTATAAACAGCACAGGCAGCCCTATTTTTTCAGTATATTTTCTTTCTATTTCTCTCTGTCTTACATCAAGATTAGAATGACATAACGGACAAGCTACGACCACAAGATCGGCACCGTGTTCTTTTATATTATATAGAATCTTTCCCGTCAAAGCCATAACCACATCGGGTTTTGACAACGAATTAATCGCTCCGCAGCACTCTGTTTTATAAGAATAATCCACGGGCGAGGCATCTGTTAACGCAACTAATTCGTCCATTGAAACCGGTTTTTCCGCGTCGTCAAATTGCATAACTTTAGGGGGCCTGACTAAAAGACACCCGTAATATGAAGCAACCTTAAGACCTGAAAGAGGTTTTTTTACTAATGATTTTATCTTTTCTTTGCCTGCTACATTTAATAAAAATTCAAGCATATTTGAGATATTAAGTGAATTATTGTAAGGCATTTCTAAAGAATCCGTTATTCTCTTCTTTAAAATATCATCTGAACCCATTTCATACTTTGCTGTTTTTAATCTGCTTGAACAGGCAGCGCATGGAGCAAGCACTTCTTTAAAACCGTTATTTTCGGCAATTGCAAGATTTCTTGCAGGAAGAGCCACTGACAAATTGTGGTTTAGGCTGTGGGCGGCAGAAGCTCCGCAGCAATTCCAATCGGGAATTTCCTGTATTTCAATATTTAAAGCTTCCAATACTTTTAATAAAGACACTTCATATTCAAATGAAGTCCCCTTAAGACTGCATCCCGGATAATATGCTAATTTCATATAATGTATTTTACAGTCAAGTTATTAACTAAACTGTCCTCCGTTTATTTTTTAAAAATTATTAATGCTTATTTATTAATGCTTATTTATTACAATAAATATTATTTATTGTAAATTTTATTTATTATAACATTACATTACATTAAATTTAAATTATTACTCAAAATCTTTAAATATTTTTGCAATCTGGTTAATATTAGAAACTTTATCGCTATGCATTTTCAATTTTCCTTTTTCAATCATTTTTGGCGCAAGAAACATATCTCTAAAAAGATGTTTTGTTTTTAACTTATATTTTCCTACTAATTCAAGTTCAAAAATTCTGCCGTTAGATTTAACATTGTCTAAAAACACTTCATGAAAAGTTTGAATTTCTTTTTCAGTTTTTGATTTAATTCCCCTGCCTATAGCTACTTCTCTTAAAACATCCATTATGCCTGCTACTTCAAAGCCTTTAGGGCATCGCGTGGAGCATGTGTTGCATGAAACGCACAGCCATATTGTTTTAGAATTTAATACATTATCGATCATACCGAGTTCGGTCATTTTAATTATTTGATTGGGAGTGTAATCCATCTCAAAATTTACGGGGCATCCTGCAGAGCATTTTCCGCATTGATAACATTTTGCAAGCTTATCATGTAATTTGGATTCTACTTCTCCGACAAAATTTCTTCTTTGCTGTTCATTTATAACTGTTTTCATAATGTAATTTCCGTTTTTTTTATTGTTTTTTTATATTTTTTATATTTGATTTATATATTTTATTTTATTTTAAAAATTAGGATATATTAATATTATCCTAAAAACAAAAAAATAATTATTTTGATTGTTTTTATAAATAAATTAAATAAACATAATTTTTTATTTATTGATTTTATTAATAACGTTAATACAATTAATACAACTGATTTATTAATTCTATAATAATAATAATGCGTTTCGTTTCAGGTTATTTTTTTAAATAAAAAATTGAAATAAATTTAATACCTTTAATTTTAATACATTTTAATACTTTTAATACGTTGTTTTAAAAACACATCATTCTATTTTATTAAATTTTTAAAAAATTGTCAAGACAATTTTAGTCCTCAACCCTGTATTAAAGTATTAAAACATTAAAGCATTATAAAATATTGAGGTATTTCAAAATCAATAAATAAAAAATTATGTTTA
>DAHXMB010000112.1:0-8741 GCA_027365695.1 Candidatus Acididesulfobacter sp.
GTGTAGTAGTCGGTATGGTATAATTCGGACAGGTTCTCTATGTTGGTTTTAGCAGTAACGTTTATCATAATATTAATACCTGATTAAAATAAAAATCAACACATAATTGAAACTAAAATTAATACACAATTAAAACTAAAATTAATACACAATATTTTTAATATTAAATATTTAATATTTAAAATATACACCGATTTTAAAAAATAATCAAGTTTACCCCAAATTAGAATGTGATAGTTATTATTCATAATCTTTAATCCTGCAATTAAATAACAAAAAACCTCCTGAATATGTTATAATGATTGATATCTAATTCAACACAATAACTAACCCAAGAGGTTATTTAATTGCAGGATTAAGGTTTTTCAATATCATTGACTATAATAGCCAAAAATGATAATATTTAGTGATTATAATATCTAAAATATAAGATTATAAACATCAGCATTCAAATGCATACGCTTATTTATAAAAGGTTAGTTCCTCTTAAATAAAAAGTGGAAATGGCGTCAATTTTTTTATTTAAGTATATGTGATATAATTTAAAAATGATTGATAAAAATATCGCAAAACTGATAAGGACTATAAAAGAATGCAATAAGCATAAAACAAGAATTTTATATGTTATGTCGAAAATGCGGCAATTTATGCCTTTAACTGCGGAAAAATACAGCAGATTTGCCGAGAATGAAATCGAAATTATAGACCTTTTTATTTTTAGATTTATTAAACTGCAGGATACAATAGGAGGAAGGCTTTTTAGGCAAATATTAGAAGCTAATGATGTCGATACCGATACATTATCAAGCATCGATATCTTAAATAACATAGAAAAGTATGAAATTATCGGCAATAAAGAAGAATGGATTGAATTAAGAGAAATAAGAAACTTTTTTACCCATGAATATCCCGATGAAAATGTCGATTTATTAATAAATCAATTGAATACGGCTTTTAATAAAACCGAAAAACTTTTTTCTATTTATAATAACGGTGCCGATTATGCGGTAACTAGAATTTTAAAGCCCTTAAATATAGATATAAGTGATTTGACCATATGAAAAATAAGCGTTACCCGCGATAGTAAAAAAATAAAGTATAGGAATTAACGTGGAAATATGAGATTAAAAAGTGAAGAAATAAATGCGGTAAAACAGACGGCATTAAATTATTTCGGCAATGACGCAAAGGTCTATATATTCGGTTCGAGGGTTTCTGACGCCAAAAAAGGCGGCGATATCGATATATATATCGAAACTTGCCTGCCCACGGATGAATATGCCAAAAAAAAGATTCCTTTTAAATTGGAATTATATAAAAAAATAGGAGAACAAAAAATAGACGTGGTTGTAAATAATTTTACCGACGAGCAGTATATTTATGAAGTAGCAAAAAAAGAAGGCGTTATGATTTAGCTTTCGCAGACCCACAGCATTCGATTTTTGAAATCTTAAATCGGATAATGCCGTTTTTTCGCCATAGGCAGAAATCGCAGAAAAGATATGCTTTTCTATCACATCGCCCAGGATGCGCTTTTTCGGCAAATCTAACAGAAGAAACGGCTATAATTCCAAGACGATAAAGACCCATTCCTGTTCATTCATATTTCAATCCGTGTTTATTAACACATGCCGTTTATAAATTTATAATATGCTTAAAATCCGATAAAGTAATAGTTTAAGTTTGATTTCTTTCAATTATGAAAAAAATTTATTTTTTCAAATTAAAAATATCGGTATAAATTTTACTTCTTTTGTATAGTTAAAGTATGATTTGTTTATAATTAATTTATTTTTAATTTTTAGTGTTTTTTTATATTTTATTTCAAATTCGGTAACGGCTCTCGGAATATTTTTAAATATTCCTGATTTTACCTCAATAAGCGATAAGCCGTCTTCTTTGTCCCTGATAAAATCTATTTCGGTCTGAGACGTAGTGCGATAAAAATAATTAGACGTTAATATATCCGCAGTGTTATCTAAAACGTTGAAAATATAATTTTCATAAAGTTTACAGGCATCTTCCCTGAATTCCATATTGTTGAAATTTTTTATTTGAAAATTTCTTACGCCGGTGTCTTTATAATATATTTTTACGGATTTAGATATCTCTTTGTTTTTATTGATAAAAAACGGTTTCAGTTCTTTTATTACAAATGTTTCCGTTAAAAGGCTTATATATCTTTGAATTGTATTCCTTTGCAGGGATAATGTTTTTGCCGAATTAGCCGAATTAAATTCGGAACCGGCATTAATTGCGAGATATTTCAAAAGATTGTTGTATCCGTCTATATTGTCTATTCTGGCAATATTTCTTATATCTTTTTGTATATAAGACGTAACTATAGAGCCGATTTTTTCTATTTTATCTTTTTTATTTTTTAAAAGGACAACCTCGGGATACGAGCCGTATATTAAATACTCGTCGAATAATGTCGATAAACTTCCTTCATAATTGCCGACCGAGCCAGTATCGGATAATTTTTGCCTGCCCTTTTCATCCTCTTTTTTAAACAGTTCTCTTAAGCGGCGCAATTTTTCTTCGCCTTTAAACAACAGAAACTCATCAAAATTAAGAGGCTGAATTAAATATATCTTTTTTCTGCCCGCGAGCGAATCCGAAAACTTCTGCTTTATCTCTAAACTTGAAGATCCCGTGGCTACCACTTTTAAATTAATAAAATGGTCATGCAGTAGTTTTAATGTGTTAGACGGGTCGTCAAGGTGTTGGACCTCGTCTAAAATAAGAAGGCCGGGCCTTTGTATATCTATACCTTCAATTAATAATAGGTTTTTGAGGGCAGCTATACTTGATGCGTTAAAATTATTTCTATACGACCGGTCTTCGAGGTCTATATAAATGGAGTTTTCGCTTTTCCATTCGCTTTGCAGAATCTTGGCTATAGTGGTTTTTCCCGTCTGTTTAGTGCCGAGCAAAAATACTATTTCGCGGCCGGAGAATTCGTCCAATATAGAGTTTGCTATATCTCTGTCGAATATCATAAATGTATCATGTTAAATTGATAAAACAATAAAACAATGCATTAATGAATATAAATTACAAAGAAATTAATAAAATTATATATATTTACATAGTTAATTTAATATGTACATATACATTTTACATAGTATTATATATTATAAATATTTTAAAATCAATAAAAAAGTAAATATTTGAAGTGCCGGTTCTGACTAAAATAAAAAAGTCGGGGATGATGGAATAAATAAATAAATCGGATACCCCCAAGAGGATACCTCCAAGATCAATCAGTAGTAAGGGAATAAATAAATCGGATACCCCCAAAGCAGTAACGTTTATCATAATATTAATACCTGATTAAAACAAAATTAATTTACAATTAAAACTAAAATTAATGCACAAAATATTTAAAATATTACACCGATTTTAAAAAATAATCAAGTTTACAGAATTGCGTATTATGGGCTGGTATGGCATTGGGGAACAGGCAAATGCAGGCGGGAGTAATGGGATAAATAATATAGTTGACTTTCTCTTCGTGTCGATCTGATTTTTTATTGGTTAATTAGTAAAAATTATATAATTTTTTGTTTTTAAATTAAAAATATTAATCGCCTGAGCAACTTTTTGTTATTAGTTAGTTATTTTGAAAGTAAAAATGCAGCCTAATAGGCAAAATAAGCTTTTAAAAAAATAAAACTAAAATTATAACGGAATAAGAATAAAACGGATAAAAAAAAGGACTTATTGCGTAAATGCCAATAAGTCCAAAAATGCTGAAATGCATATTTGACAATGGTTTCAGGGATTAAATAATATAATTGACTTTATTATTATAAGGTTAGATTATATCAGGCTGACACGAAATTTTAAACGGTCTCCACTTTAATTATAAAATTTTGTCTTTTTTTTCAATTGAATCCCAAAACATAAGTTTATCTTCATTTTTTATAAATAAATGGGGCTCAATTCTAACATCGATTTTAATAGTTTGTTTATAAAGTTCCGATAATACGTCTAAATAATTTTTATCTTTGCCAAGCTCTTCTATATAAAAAGCTGTATCTATATCACTATACTCGCATGGCTTCCCATAAGCATAAGAACCAAACAATATAGCTTTTTTATAAGGAAGTGTTTTCTTTACAAGTTTTGCGTATTGTCTTGCTTTATTAAAAGCTTCTCTTTTATCCATTCTTGTAATGCACCGGTTTTTTCTAACAAATTTTTACTCGTTTTTTTATCTAATATCTTTAATATTCTCTCTTTATACTCTGGATATCTTGATTCTACATTTAAAGGGCTTATTTTAGTTAAAAAATCAATCTGTTCTTCATTCATTAAAATCAATAATCCCGTATCTTCTGTAAAAAATAATAAATTATGTATTTTTGGAGGAATTTCATTTTTAACAAACTGATAATAAGCCTTCAATGCCTTTTCTATAGTCTGATGACACATAAAACCTACATATAAATATCTTTTTCCGGTTAACATAACTTTGGCGGTTTCTAAATCATAATCGGATAACTCAAGCCATTATTTAATTTTTTCATCCATATTCATAATTTTCTAATATATACTGATTGCCTAATGATATACTATATTGTTTTATTTTATTTCTTTATTATATCTGGCTCTTTTAAAGTTTCAAATACAGAATCTAATTTCCAGATATATAATAATGCGATTTTTTAATATAAGACCATTTTCCACGACGAGTTTAATTTTTCTGCCGCTTACAGATTTATTATATTTCTATAAAACATTCGTTATATTTCTTTTCCTTCTTTATATTATAGCATATTGGAATTGCAACATTTTTTTAGACATAAAGTTAAAAATTAAAGATATGAAAGATAGAGGAAAATTAATCTAACACCTCCTGCGTCATTTTATTTTCTTGCCGCTTTTATTCCTTCGGCTATTTCTTCGACTGTATAATTTTTTAATACCCGCCTTCTGTCTTTTGTGTAATCGCCCTCTCCATGTTCAAATTGCTGTAAAAATTGAACCATACCGACATGCCCGAGCGAATCGGCAAGAGCCTTTAACCCTTTATATCTTATTTCTTCAATCGTAAAATTTCTGCAAACGCTCATTTTGTTTTCACCTCCGTTAGCCATAAAACAGGATTATAAATTTTGACATTCAATAATTCAATATTTTTATGGGCATTTTTTAAAAGCTTACCGTCTGTGGTAAGAAATATGTCGGCATCGGCAAATTCAGCACAAGCGATATGCATTGCGTCAAAAGGTTTAAAACCTGTCTCTGTAATTTCCTTTGCCCTCATTACCATTTTCTCGTCTATTTTAAACTTTGAATTCAAATCGGCTATGGATAAAATCTTTAAGATTTTTGACTGCCTATATGTATCGGCAATAGATGATATTTCAAAATCTATAACCTCGCTGTTTAATAATCGCTATTTTCTGTTTTGGCAAAAATTAAGAATAATCAAAGCAGCTTCAGATTCCAGTTTTATACGTTCTTGCGACTGTTCGTCAAAAGGCCGGTTTAAGCAGCAAACATCCATATAAACAATCATCTGATTTCACCGAATCAATAATAATGATAATATTATACCTTATTTTCTTTAAATATTAAATAACTATCATAATGCATATAATGCATAACGGCTTGCGGTTAACGTAACCATAAATTATAGGGCAAATCTGTAAATGCAGGCGGGAGTAAGAGAATAAATAAATCAGACCACTTTATTTATAAAAGCAGATTTATTTTTAATGTCTTTTATGTCTTCCATAACATCTAACGGCAAAGTGATATTTAGCCTTTTTGTATTCATAATACACCCCTCATGATGTATTTATAATACATCATTATTTATAGTTTGTCAATAACGGAGAAAATTATACAACTAATAATTTTTATAATTTTACATTAGTTTTATAAAAATACAATAATTTATTTGTTTTATATCTCAACTATTATATATCTTCACTATTCTATATCTTCTATGATTAAGTTTGCAAAATTGATTTTTATGAGGAGTAAAATCGGCAAAATGCAGTCGGGAGTGAGCAACTGTGTTGTTTGTCAAGTAAAATATTAAGCTAAATATTAAGCTGTAAACCCTTTAGAATCCCACATTTTATCGTTTTTTAGCATGCTGTTCACTATCGTTATTAATTTCCTCATGCAAGCCGTTAAGGCGACTTTTTTAGGTTTACCTTTTTCTACGAGCCTGCCGTAAAATGCTTTTATGGGTTCATTAATCCTTACCGCAGATATGGCGCACATATAAAGGACGTTTCTTACGGGAGCCCTGCCTCCCCAGATACTTTTTTTACCCCTAAACTTACCGCTGTCTCGATTAAACGGAGCGACTCCGACTAAGGAAGCACACTGCTTTTTGTTTAAATAGCCGAGTTACGGCATTAAACTTATTAATACGGAAGTCATTACATCGCCTATGCCTGGAACGGAGCTTAATAGTTCTGCCTTATGTTTAATTCCGTCGTCTTTTTTAAGAATGTCGTGTATGTCTTTTTCTATTTTTCTTAGATGCTTTTCAAGGGTTCTTACGGTCTTTATAATATCATTCTTAACGGACTTATGGCAGCCTGAAAGCCTGTTGTTTTCCGCTTTAATCATATTGACTATCTGGTCTCTTCTTATAACCAAAGCTTCGAGTTTTTGCAGGGCTTCGTCTTTAAATTGTCTTTGTTCCGGCTTAATCTCTTTAGCGAATAAAGCTATGATTTCGGCATCTATCTTATCCGTCTTGGCAAGCCTGTTTTTAGCCCTTGCAAAGTCTCTTATCCGCCTTGGATTTACTACTATCGCCGCAAGATTTTCCTTGTCTAAAGACATAGCTAATTCTTTAAATAATATAGTTGACTTTTCATTTATAAAATTTTCTTGCCGCTTTCTAATATTTCTAAAGCAAATGGATAAGTTTCATCAAAATCTTCTTTAAGAATAGGATGCGGTTCAATATAATTTGAATTTGTTATTTTCATAAGAAAAGACATAAAATCAATTGCATCTCCAATATCTTTACCATCTGCAGCAAATTTATTTACTATAATAGCAAGATCAATGTCGCTACATTCTGTGGCTGTTCCTTTAGCATAAGAACCAAATAAATAAACCGAAACTAAATCAATATTATGTTTTTTTAATTCATCAATATATTTATTGATTATTTCATAAATTAATATATAATTCTGACTGACTATTATTGTATTATTTTTTCTTTTAGCCATTTTCTTAATTCCTCTATTATTTCTATATTTTTTTCGGTATATTCTTTTGTGCATTTTTTATAAAAATTTAATTTTGCATCATTGTATCTTGCCGCAATATTAAAAGTATTAATATCTTTTAATATATTTTCTTGTTCTTTTGTTAATTTTAAACCAATTTTATCAGCAAGTATCAAAAGATTATGAATTTTTGGAACATTTATCATAACATTTTTTACATAGTATACCTTTAAGAGTTTTTCAATTACAAGATGTCCTGTAAATAACGTAAAAGAGTATCTTTCTGAATTATATAAAACAATCATATCTTTATAATTTTCATCAGAAGATTCTACCCAGAATTTTATTATTTCATCTTTTGTCATCTTAAATTTTTATATTTAATATTTAATAAAAGTTTTTAAGTTTTATGATTATTGATTATAATTATTTTATCATATTTTATTAACAATTTCATGAAATCTCAAAATTCAAGATAAAACTCGCAAAAAGTAGAAAAAGGAGTCTGATTTTCCCCGCTGATAATGCTGCATTTAGATATATTGCAACTTTTATGCGGAAAATTAATCAGACCC
This sequence comes from Candidatus Acididesulfobacter sp., assembly GCA_027365695.1. Taxonomy (GTDB): domain Bacteria; phylum SZUA-79; class SZUA-79; order Acidulodesulfobacterales; family Acidulodesulfobacteraceae; genus Acididesulfobacter. The sequence goes on from DAHXMB010000112.1 coordinate 7,790, forward strand.
ATTTTTCAATTTATAATTTAGTTTTAAAGACAGGATAGACAACACGGCTGCTTTTACAAAGAGACCATTTTATCATTTTATTATAATTTAATTATTCATAAAACTCAATCAGGAGTATGGGAATAAATAAATCGGATATGGTTTTGTCTTTTTCTTACAAGCATAGCTTTTTCTACTCCTTTATCAGAATAATCTGATATAATTTTCATAAGCGGATAACCTCCTTAATTAGAGTTATTGATGTTATCCGCTATTTTATTATTATTTTCAGTTAAGGAATAGACATTTTAAAAGTTATTTACTTATAGACATTATAAAAGTTATTAACAAATATAAAAATATATATTGACAATATTAGTATTTTATGATAAATTATATAGGAAGGTAAATTATAACCAAAAAGTGTCTTAATTTACTCCGACAATATGGCAATATGGGGGTTAGACTACATAATCTTGATAATCTTGCAAAAAATGTTAATGTACTAATTTTTTATCCCATATATAAACCCTTGTTTGCCAAATATTTTCCAAAGTATCGGGAATTTCAAATAAATTTTTAATAAAAACAGAGAATTTGGCAATTTACTCTTTAATGAATATGGAATAAATTTAGGTATGCTCTGTACAATCTTAAAATTATTTATCTCCAAAACTTCAATTAAGCTTTTATCGTCTAATGGCGTTATATGGTCAAAAAACATCCAGTAATTCTTATAGCAATATCTAATATTAGGGAAAAGCAGTAAAATTTTACCGTCATTTTTTAACACTCTGTAAACTTCTTTAAGCGTTTTAACAATATCTTCTTTTGAAATATGTTCTGGTCTAACCCCTATATTGTTGGAGTAAACTAAGACACTTTTTGATTATAATTTACCTTGTTTATAAGTTATCATAAAATACTAATATTGTCAATATATATTTTTACTTTTAATAAACTTTTTATCCCC
>DAHXMB010000118.1:0-6086 GCA_027365695.1 Candidatus Acididesulfobacter sp.
TATATTGATATTTAATAATTTGTCAATATTACAATCTATCGGATAGCAGAAGCTATGCGTTTTAAATTAATATATAGCAGATATTAATAATATATATTGAATAAAATTAATTTATTTTTATCCCAAAATTGCCGATGGAGATTTTTAAAATTACTTTAAGGTATTATAAATACTGGATTCCCGCGTAAGCGGGTACGCTTTAAAGCCACCGGCATTTAGACGGCTTATCCAGAAAAATAATTTTCTATCGGCAATTTTGGGTATATAGTATTATGAGTCTAAAAGTTAAAATTTGCGGTATAACAAATTTTGAAGATGCTTTAAATTGTATAGAGGCTGGAGTTGATTGCCTCGGTTTTGTTTTTTATGACAATTCTAAAAGAAATATTGATTTAGATAATGCAAAAAAGATTATAAATAAAATTAATAATCTTAAACTTAATTTAAATCCAGAAAAATTTTTTTTAAAATCAAATAATACGGTTTTAACGGCAGGAGTATTTGTTGATAAGGATATCAACGAAATTAATAAAATTATAAATGAAACAGGTATTGATATTATTCAGCTCTCTGGAAATGAAACCGCGGAATATATAGATAAACTTATTAAATTAGACAATCTTGAACATAAAATTTTAAAGACGGTTCATATAAAAGATAAATCAGATATTGATAAAATAAGTCATTACGAAGATTTAGGCGTAAATATTTTGCTTGATACTTATGTTAAACAAGGTGTTTATGGAGGAACCGGAACGGTTTTTGATTGGAAAATTCTTGACGGCGTGGATTTGTACGATAAAATTATTGCAGGGGGAGTTTCTTTTGAAAATATTGCTTATATTAAAAATATATTAAAACCGTATGCCGTTGATCTTTCAAGTAAAGTTGAAAAATTTCCCGGTAAAAAAGATCACGATAAAATAAAATTATTTTTTGAAAATCTAAAAATTACTGACGATAATTAAATTTTTGTTGAATTTATTTTTGAAGTAAAATTAATGCGATATTGTTATTTATTTCATTTATTGTATAACTTAATTTTTAATTTATTAAAAACTATTTGGAGATACAATGAAATATCCTGACAGCAAAGGACATTATGGAGAATATGGCGGAAGATATATTTCTGAAACATTAATGCCGGCGATATTAGAATTGGAAGAATTTTATAAAAAAATTAAAAATAACAAAGATTTCAAAGATGAATTTAAAGGTTATTTAAAAAATTATGCAGGCAGACCCACCCCTCTTTATTTTGCTTCAAGACTTTCAGAGTTATATTCTTCAGATATATATTTAAAGAGAGAAGACTTGAATCATACAGGTTCCCATAAATTAAATAATACCTTAGGACAGGCCTTACTTGCCGTAAAAATGGGTAAAAAAAGAATAATCGCGGAAACAGGAGCAGGCCAGCATGGAGTTGCTACGGCAACAGTATGCGCTTTATTCGGTCTTGAGTGCGAGGTTTTTATGGGAACTAAAGATATTGAAAGACAGAAACAAAATGTTTTAAGAATGGAAGTTCTCGGCGCTAAGGTCACCCCTGTGGATGCAGGTTCGTCAACATTAAAAGATGCTATGAACGAGGCTATCAGAGATTGGATTACCAACGTAAGAACAACATATTATATGATAGGCACTGCGGCAGGACCTCATCCTTATCCTGAGATAGTCAGGGATTTCCAGTCTGTTATAGGAAAAGAAGTTTTAAAACAGTTAAATCAAATAGATAAATTTCCGGATATTTTGATTGCCTGTATCGGAGGCGGCAGCAATGCAATCGGTTTACTCCATCCTTTTTTAAAATATAAAGAAGTCAAAATGTATGGAGTTGAAGCAGGCGGATTAGGTTTGGAAACAGGGAAACATGCAGCCTCTATATCCGGCGGAAAACCGGGTGTTTTGCACGGCAATAAAACTTATTTATTGCAGGATGAAGACGGAAGGATTAAAGAAGCTCATTCGATTGCTGCAGGATTAGATTATCCGGGAGTGGGACCTGAGCATAGTTTTTTTGCCGATAAGAACAGAATATTTTATGATACGATAACTGATAAAGAAGCGATAGAAGCCTTTAAACTGCTGTGCAAATTAGAAGGCATTATACCTGCAATAGAAAGTTCCCATGCAGTCGCATATTTAGAAAAGATTAAAGACGAAATTAAAGGCAAAACCGTTATAATAAACCTTTCAGGCAGGGGCGACAAGGATATGGAAACAATAGCCTGCTATTTATCGGAAAATAAAATTATTAATGAGTAATGAAACCTTTTAAAACAATGAGGGTATCTCTCCTCCCCGCCTTATAAAAAATGGGGTATCGGAAGATATATATTTTTGATGAAAATCAATGTAAATAAAATAGACAATCTTTTTATAAATTATAAAAAATCAGGAAAAACCGCATTTATCCCTTTTATTTCAATAGGAGACCCTGATATTGAAACCTCATTTGAAATAGCGAAGGCTCTGATATCTAACGGGGCTGATATGATTGAACTGGGATATCCCTTTTCCGATCCTATGGCAGACGGTAAAGCGATACAAAAATCATATGAAAGAGCTTTAAAAAACAGGGTGTCTATGGCTGATGCTTTTAATTTTATAAAAAGATTAAGAGAAATTTCAGAAATCCCGGTGATATTTTTTACTTATTATAATCCTATTTTTGCCTATAATCCTTCAAAATTTGCCGAGAAAGCGTCGGCTGCAGGAATAGACGGTATTCTTGTTGTAGATTTGCCTCCTGAGGAATCCGATGAATTAAAAAAATTCACCGACGAGAAAAATTTGGACCAGATTTTTTTATTGGCGCCCACTTCGGATATCTCAAGAATTAAACTCGTTACTTCATACGCAAAAGGTTTTGTATATTATGTTAGTGTTACGGGAGTAACCGGCGCAAGAAAGAGTTTGCCTGCGGAAATGCGCTCTAAAGTAAATGAGATAAAAAAAATCAAAGATATTCCCGTGGGTATCGGATTCGGCATATCTAATCCTGAACAGGTTAAAGAAATAAAAAACTATGCCGACGCAATTATTATCGGTTCAAAAATAATTCAATTTATTGAAGGTAATTTAAACGACAAAAAAAATATTATTAAAAATATTGCAGAATTTTCATACAGTATAAAATCAAGTCTTACGTGAACATTTGTTGAAAAGAAACAAAATTTAGGAAACCCTGCGAAATCTCTTCTTTTTAAAGAAGAGATGTAAGCAGAATATATATACTATATGTATTAAAAATAAGTTTGGCGAAGTATAAAATCAAGTATTATGTTACAATCTGTAACATAAATAATATAATATAACATAAATAATATAATATATATTTTATAGCATATATGCATTTATTTAAATTAAAAAATAATAATAAAGATAAAAAAGACAAAAAGGATGTCGGCAAACCCGCAGGTGTTCCTGAAGGTTTATGGGTTAAATGTCCCGGATGCAGCGAAATAATTTATAAGAAAGAGCTTGAAAGAAACCTTGAGGTATGTCCTAAATGTAATTATCATTTTAGAATAAATTCTGAAAGCAGAATTAAGATAATTTTTGACGAAGACAGTTTTGTACGTTTGTTTGATGATTTAAAACCCGCGGATATTCTTGATTTTAAAGACACAAAAAAATATAAAGACAGATTAAAAGAAGATTATGAAAAAACCGGATTGTATGATGCAGCCGTTGCAGGACATGGTTTAATAGAAAAGATAGAAGCGGCGTCAGTTATTTTTGATTTCAATTTTATGGGCGGCTCTATGGGGAGGGTCGTCGGAGAAAAAATAACGAAGACATTTGAGTATGCTACTGAGAAAAAGCTGCCGGTTATAATATTCACATCTTCAGGCGGCGCCAGAATGCAGGAAGGTATTTTTTCATTAATGCAGATGGCTAGAACTATTGCAGTAATTTCAGAATATGAGAAAACAAGGCTCCCTTATATATCCGTTTTAACGGATCCAACCACAGGAGGAGTTTCGGCAAGTTTTGCAAGTATAGGAGATATTATGATAGCCGAGCCTAAAGCTCTAATAGGATTTGCCGGTCCAAGAGTAATTGAAAAGACTATACATCAAAATCTTCCCGAAGGATTTCAAAGAGCGGAATATCTTTTGGAACACGGTATGATAGATATGATAGTAGAAAGAAAGGATATAAAAAACACCATTAAAAATCTTTTAAATTTATTAATTGATAATTAAAGAAACATCTAAACAAAGAAACTTCTCTAAAGAAATTCCATAAAATTGTTATAAGCACAATAAATAAATAAGTTAAAATTTTAAGAAGCTGTAAATATATTATATTAAATTATTGAAAAATTAAATTGCTAAATAATAAATGTCAAAAGAAAATGGACTCAGGAATAGTCTTAATTCGGTTGAAAAATTATATCAAAAGCAAGGTTTTAAAATGAATTTCGGCCTTGGCAGTATTAAAGATTTATTAAATTACGCAGGCAACCCTCAGAAATATATTAATTTTATTCATATTACTGGCACTAACGGAAAAGGTTCGGTAGGCAGGCTCATTTATGAAATTATTAAATCGCATGGTTTAAATGCAGGACTATATACTTCACCTCATCTTTTAAAATTTAATGAAAGAATAATCGTTAATGATGAACAGATAAGCGATACAGATTTAGACAGTCTAAAAAATTATTTTTTGGAAAGCGGACTTAAATGCAGTTTTTTTGAATTGACGACTGCTATTTGTTTTAAATATTTTAAAGAAAAAAATGTTGATATTGCCGTTATAGAAGCAGGTCTCGGCGGAATGTTAGATGCCACCAATGTTATTGAAAAGCCGTTGATGTCAATAATTACAAACATATCTATAGACCATTCTGAAATTCTCGGTAATTCATATAAAAAAATAGCTCTTGATAAAGCAGGCATTATTAAAGAAAATTCTATTATGATAACAGGCGAAAGGAAAACAGCCGTAAGAGAGATTCTGATAAATGAAGCAATTAAAAAGAACGCTATGTATTTTTCGACAAACTTAATTAAAATAACGCATGTAAAGAATATATATAATTATTACGGATTATATAGTTCATTTGAAAATATTTTATTTCCTTCTTTTGCGTCATATCATAAATACAACTTAGCTATAGCTTTGCTATCAATTGAAATTTTATTTAAATATTATAAAGATAAAATTAATAAAAATTTATCCGAAGAGTCGGTTAGAAAAGGAATATCTTGTTTTAAGAATGAAGGAAGATTTGAAATAATACATGTAAAAGATAAAACTATAATTCTTGACGGGGCGCATAATCCGGACGGAATAAAGAATTTAATCAGCTCTTTAAAGAATATTTATAAAAATTATCATTATATATTTATATTTGGAGTAATGAAAGATAAAGATTATAAAACAATGCTCAGGAGGTTATCAAATTTAATTAATTTAAATTATACAACCGATATAATATTTACAAATGTTGACAACGAAAGGTCTATGGACTCAACATTTCTGAAAGAATATTCAGACAATTTTAAATATTTTAATAATTCTTATGCCGCAAAAAATATCAAAGAAGCAATAAATAAAGCATTTCAAATATATTCAAAAAAAAATAATAATAAAATAATTGTGATTTGCGGTTCTCTGTACCTTCTCGGTGATTTTAAAAAAATAAAAAAATAAATTAATAGAGCTATATTAACTATATTTAAATTTAAATATGCGGAATTTTTTATATAAAAAAGCTATAAAATTAATATTAGCGATATTAGTTTTTCTTGCTATTTTTTTTGGGACTTTGAAAGTTAATAATTCCTGCGCGGCTGTGCTTTCAAGCGGCAAGATTAAGATATATAAAGATAAAGCAGAGGGCAAAGCAAATAACAAAATAAAAATAAAAAACAAAACGACGAAAATTAAAATTATTGCTGATAAAATAACATATTATAAAAAAAATAATAAATATGTCATAACCGGAAATGTTTTGATAACGAGACGACATTTTCGTTTATATGCCGATAAAGTCGTATATTTTTATAAATATTCTTTAAAGAGCTGATTAAATTCTTTATTCCGTCCGGATTATGCGCCCCGTCAAG
>DAHXMB010000135.1:0-14093 GCA_027365695.1 Candidatus Acididesulfobacter sp.
TATATTGAAATAAAAATTTAGTTATTTTATTTAATAATTACAACAATCCATAGCTTTTTATATTTTTATATATTTTTATTGCAATACATCAATAAAATGCTGACTGCGGCGGGCGTAATTCCTGAAATTCGATTAGCTTCATAAATCGTTGCAGGCTTAATTTTATTCAATTTTTCAATAACTTCAAGCGATAATCCGGATATGTTTTTATAATCAATATTTTCATCTAGATGATAATTTTCAAATTTCCTCATTCTTTTTATTTCTTCTTTCTGTCTATTTATATAACCTTCATATTTAATATAAAGTTCTGCACGTTTTAAAATTTCATTGCTATAATTTTTTAAATTTATATATAAATTATTATTATTTAATATATCAACATCCGGCCTTTTAAGCATATTGTATAATCTGCCTCCGTCCGATGTTTTTATGAATTCTAAAACTTCATTAAATTCCGTAAATTTTTTCTTATATACATTATATCTTTCATCGTCTAATAATTCTATTTTTCTGCCATATTCGCAAAGCCTGAAATCCGCATTGTCTTCCCTCAGCAATAAGCGATATTCCGCTCTTGAAGTAAACATTCTATACGGCTCCGTTGTTCCCAATGCAATAAGGTCGTCAATCAAAACTCCGATATATGCTTCATCGCGTTTTAAAATTAACGGGTCTTTTTTTTTAAGTTTTAAAGAGGCGTTAATGCCGGCAATTAATCCCTGCGCTGCGGCTTCTTCATAGCCTGAAGTGCCATTAATTTGCCCTGCGAGAAAAAGATTTTCTATTTTTCTTGTTTCTAACGAATGATAAAGTTCCGTAGGTAATACATAATCATATTCTATCGCATATCCCGGGCGCATAATTTTAACATTTTCAAGACCTTCTATGGTTCTTAGAAAATTTAGCTGCGTTTCTAAAGGCAAACTTGTGGAAAGTCCGTTAGGATAATATTCGTTTGAATCTAAAGACTCTTTTTCCAAAAAAATCTGATGCCGCTCTTTATCTTTAAACCTGACTACTTTATCTTCTATAGAGGGACAGTATCTTGGACCTATGCCTTTGATTACGCCGCAATACAACGGAGATTTATCTAAATTTTCCATTATAATATTATGTGTTTTTTCATTAGTATATGTAATAAAGCAGCTTATTTTATTTTCAATTTTTTTATTACATAAAGAAAAAGGAATAAAATCATTATCGCCTTTTTGTTCTTCAAGTTTAGAAAAGTCAATAGTTCTTCCGTCCAATCTCGGCGTTGTTCCTGTTTTCAGTCTGCCCAATTCCAAATTATTTTGAATTAAACTTAAAGATAATTTATTTGAAGCAAAATCCCCTGCCCTTCCTGCTTTATAATTAAAAAGCCCTATGTGCACAAGCCCCCGTAAAAAAGTACCCGCGGTTAAAATTACGGCACCTGCAAAAAGTTTATCTCCCGTCCATAATTCTATACCTACGGAACTTTATTGTTTTCAACTATTAAAGAATCTGCCATAGATTGAACAAGCGTTAAATTTTGAGTATTTTCTAATACTGTTTTCATATATTGTTTATATAAAAACATATCGGCTTGAGCCCTTGAAGATCTGACCGCAGGACCTTTTTTTGTATTTAGCGTTCTAAATTGAATACCCGTTTTATCTATTGCCTTTCCCATCTCTCCGCCGAGAGCATCAATCTCTCTTACGAGATGACCTTTAGCAAGCCCGCCTATTGCAGGATTACAGGACATTTGACCTATATTGTCAAGATTAATAGTAACGACGGCGGTATTAAAACCCATTCGTGAAGACGCAAGACAGGCTTCGATACCTGCATGACCTGCTCCGACAACAATGATATCAAAAAAATTTTCGGTTTTGACTTTCATAACAATTTAACAATTCCTTATTATAAATAAATATAATAAAATAATTTTATATTATAAACCTTTAATCATCGTTAGAAACTTACTTTTCCTGATGACAGCTTCGGTCTTGGTATGCAGTTTCACGGACTGAAACGGCATACGTTTCTACTATGGCAACTGTTTGGCATTTATTTTCCTATGCAAAACTCGTTAAACAGCGTATCCAATATATCTTCGTTTGAAACATTTCCTATAATATCTTTAAGAAAATTAATCCCGTCTCTAAGCTCAATTGATATAATTTCATAAGGTTCCGTATTATTAAAAGCATTTATTGCATTATTAAGACAAAATAGAGATTTTTCAAGCAGATTTTTTTGTCTTATCGTTGTAATAGCAATATTTTCTTTCAAGGAAGACTCAATATTTATTATTAAATCATATAAATATTTTTTCAATATATCAATATTTAAATCGTTTAATGTACTTATAAAAAAAATCCCTGAAATATTTTCATTTATATTGCTGTTATTTATATTGTTAACGATGTGTTTATTAATATATTTATTGTCTTTCATATTATCATTTGATACATTTGTACCAAATTTGCTCAAAATTTGTTTTATAATTTCTGATTTTTTTTCTTTTAATTCATCATCCGAAAGCTTATCTATTTTATTGAAAATTATTATTAACTTTTTGCTTTTATCGCATTTTTTTATAAACTCTAAATCGTCTTCGTCTAAATCCAACTTTTTAGCAATATCTATCAAATATAAAACAATATCGGATTTTTTAATAATTTTATGTGTAAAATCAATTCCTGCTTTTTCAACATCATCGTTCGATATTCTTAATCCTGCGGTATCTATTATTTTAATTGTTTTATTAAACAAAAACAGACTTTCTTCAATATAATCCCGAGTTGTTCCGGGAATATCGCTAACTATTGCTCTTTGCTTTTTTAAAAATTTATTTAAAAGACTGGATTTGCCTGCATTAGGCTTTCCGGCTATTACAACGTTCAAACCATGTTTGTTTGCCATATATTCTTTATAGGAATTTATCAAATGTTCAATTGAACCGAAAAGTTCTTTACTTTTTAACAAAAACATTTTGTTTATATCTTTAAATTCTTCTTCAGGAAAGTCAATCAAAGCTTCAATAGATGCCAAAATATATAGAAAATTATCTTTCATAATATTGAGCTTAGATTCAAGCTGTCCATTGAGTTCATTATTTGCGATTAAAAGCGATTTAACGGAATTTGATTTAATTATATCTAAAATTGCTTCAGCTTGTATTAAGTTGATTTTTTTATTTAAATATGCTCTTTTAGTAAACTCTCCGTTATAAGCAAGCCTCGCCCCTGATTTTAAAATCAGCTCTAAAATATAGCGGGTGTTAAAAACACCGCCGTGAGGATAGATTTCAGCCATATCTTCTCCCGTATAAGAATTAGGGGTTTTCATAAAAACAAAACCTGCTTCGTCTATAACGGCATTTATAAAATAATCATAAATATTGCACACATAAAATTGTTTTGGTTCGCAACCTAAAATACTAAAATCTTCTTTAATTTTATTTTCGCTGTATTCACAATCAGCATTATTATTACTATTATTAATGTCATAATTAGATTCATTTAAATCTTTATTGCAGTAATCAAAATTATTTTCATTGTTATTGTGAATGTCATTGTCAATACTATGGCGAGATTCATTTAAATCTTTATCGCTATAATCAAAATTTAGCGGGGCATTAAAATTAGCATTATTATTTCTTCTAAACTTGAGTATTTTGCTGCAAATTTCCAACGCAATGCTGCCCGATATGCGAATTATACTGATGGCTCCTTCGCCTTCAGGAGTAGATATAGCGCAAATAGTATCTAATTCATTATTTAATATTGAATGCATAATAATAAACTATGTTTTAGTTTTAATATTTCAGGATTTATAGCTTTAATTATAACAATAAACATAATAATAAACTATGTTTATATGTTTAATGTATAAATAATATGTTTAACGGTTGTCAAATTTAAGCAAATTTTTTATTTATTATATACTGCTGCGCAATCGTCAAAATATTATTGACGGTCCAGTATAAAAGAAGTCCTGCGGGGAAATTAATGAAAATGAACGTAAAAACAATGGGAAGAACAAGCATTATTTTAGCCTGGGTAGGGTCGCCCACCATAGGATTCATTTTTTGAGAAATTAGCATGGATAACCCCATAAGAATGGGTAAAATATAATAAGGGTCAGGAGCCGCAAGATTATGAATCCATAATATAAGCGGAGCATTTCTTAGCTGAATTGAAGTACCTAATGTTGTATATAAACCGTAAAAAACAGGTATCTGCAATATCATCGGCAAACATCCCCCTAAAGGATTCACCTTGCTTTCTTTATATAACTCCATAATACGCTTATTTAAATCAGCTTTATTATCTTTATATTTTTCTCTTAATTCATTAATTTTAGGAGTTAATTTTTGCATCTGTTTCATAGATTTAAATCCTGTATAAGTAAGAGGATAAAAAACAATCCTTATGCAAAGAACAAGTAGAATAATAGCAAGTCCGTAATTATGAACAAAGGCATAAAAAAATTCAAGAATATGAAGTAGCGGTATAGACAAGAAGCTAAAAAATCCAAAACTTAATGTTGAGGAGATATCGTGCCCTGCAGGATTTAATAAAGACAATTTTTTTGGTCCGGCATAAATATTATACATAAATTGCTTAGATTGACCCGGAGCAATTAATAATTTTTTATGAAATTTATAAGTAATTATATTATTATGTTTATTGTAAATTGCAACATTGCCTGGATTTATAACGGAGAATAAAAAATATTTTGAATTAAAGCCCGCAAAAGAGATGTTTCCCGTGTATTTTAAAGGTTTTGTACTGTTAAGAACTGGAGTAATTGTTTTGTTATTAATATATATTATAGAAGAATAATTTAAATAATTTATTTTTCCTTTAATATTGGGATTTAAGCCTGCCGACAAATTTAAATCGCCGCTAAACAAGACCGGCTGTTTAGATATATTTTTTGCGAATATAATTAATTTAATTAAATATCTTTTATCATTATTAGAATTAGAATTCTTTGAAAATTTATATTCTTTTATTAATAAAATTTTATTATTAATTTTATAAATAAATTTTAAAGCATCTCTGTTTTTATTAATTTTTTTGCCTATAAATGTTATTGAAGAAAATCTGGACGACAGTTTAAAATTAATAATTTGATTTATTTTTGACGCATTTTCAAGATTCACTTTATTATTAATATTGCTTGGGCTGTAATAATATTTCTTTAAACTTAGAGAATAAATAGAACCGGCTGGGATATAGAAACCGGCTTTTAAAAGTTTATTGCTAAATACTAATTTTTTTTGAGGAATATTTGCATTTGAATTTTTTTTATTTTTAATTGAATTAACAGTATTAATATTAGATTTTATATTAATATTATCGGATTTGTTTAAATTTATTGCTTTGGAAGAATTGGCGATAATTGATTTTTTACTATTTTTTAGAGACCTCTTAACGTTATTTTGAGCAGGATGGGGCATAAAATACCCCCACATTACGACTAAAGCGATAGACAAAACAACTGCGATTAATACTCTTTTTTCCAAAAAATAGCCGCCTATTTAATTTATATTATTTATTATATTTATTTATGCTTATATTATTTATAGTATTTTAATAATTCTTTAACTGTTCGTTACGCTATATTTAAAATTTATTCATTCGTCAATAAATATTTAAACCTCGTAATATCACTAATTTGATTAAATATTTATATTTGCTACATACAATGCTCAATTAATGCTTGTGCACAACAGGATCGCATCCGCCTTTAGAAAAAGGATTGCATCTTATAATCCTATATGCTGAAAGATATAAAGCTTTAAAAATATTAAAAGACTTAAAACATTCTTCGGCGTATTCGGAACAAGTCGGGTAAAATCGGCAATTATCTCCTAAATACGGGGATATAAATTTTTTATATATTTTAATTAAAAAAATAAAAAATATATTTAATATATATATATTTGCTAATATTTTGCCGACTATTGAATTTTTTATTTTGTGTGTAATATTAAACATTATATTAATATTATTCTTATAATTTCTTAAAATTACCGATGATAATAAATAGTAATAAATATTATAATGCGATGTTTAAAATAACCTGATTTTATATTTGTAATACGGCAATACAAAATAATAATCTTAAATCTTACAAATATAATATAGAGATAAAATTTAAAACAATTTAACAAGACATTTAATACAATATTGATTATTTACCGGCATTATTTACCGTCATTGCTTAATTGATTATATCATGTTTTTTGGAATCAAATAAGAAATTAAGATCATTATATAATGATTGAAAAGAACAGCCGGGATATTTTAATACAACAATAACACAATTAAAATTTTTTAATAAAAATTTATTGAGTCTTAAATATTCTTTAATTTTTCTTTTTATATAATTTTTTTCTGACGCTTTAAATTTATGTTTTTTAAAACCTACGGCATATTTAAAATTTTCCGAATGACTAAAAAAAATTATAATATTATTAATTATTTTTTTTTTGCCGTCTTTAAAAATCTTATCGATTTCTTTTTTATTTTTTAAATGATAATTTTTGCCGAATTTATAACTATATTCTAAAGACATTATTATTTGGAACTTATAATAGGAACAAGTATCTTCCTTCCTTTTCTTCTTCTTCTTGCAATAACTAATCTTCCTGCTTTTGTTGCCATACGTCCTAAAAATCCGTGCGTTCTTTTTCTTTTTAAATTACTGGGCTGAAAAGTTCTTTTCATAAATATTCCCCGTTTTTATTTTTTTATTATTTTTTATTATTATTATATTATTAATAGTTTAACAAGTTCAACCTATTAATTTAATCAAATCTATAAATTAATGTCAATTAATTTTTAAACCAAAATTGCCGATAGAAAATTATTTTTCTAGATGAGCCGTTAAATGCCGACGGCTATAAAACACTGTCTGCTTTCTTTCGGAATGACCGTATATAGAGGGTGAAACTGTAAATCCTCTATAAGTCATTCCTGCGTGGGCAGGAATCTACAAAATAAATTTCTATGGAAGAATTAAAGAGGTATAATATATTTTGTATAATATATATTTTACAATTTGACATTTTTTAATTATAATTAAAAAAAATTATATTATAAGTGTTTTTTATAAAATATTATTATAAATATTACAAAATTATTACATTATTAAATAAGTATTTTATTTTATTTGTATAAGTTATTGATTTTAATAATTTAATTGACTTATCAACAGTTGTTAATAAATATGTTTAATTCTAATGAAATTGATAGACAAAAATAGCCGTTGTTATTATAAAAATACAATCTAAAGATATATTTTATTATTAAATGTTAAATAAAATAAAAAATAAAAATTATACCAACTAACTAAATAAATAAAATTGTAAATATGGCAAACGATTTTTCTGATAAATTTTTAAAAAATCTGAAAGAAGAAATAGGCGCCCAAAATTTTAATTTATGGTTTTCGCCTTCAAATATTAATATTAATGAAAATACAATCGTATTTTCAGTTCCTAATAAATTTTATAAAGATATCATCATTGAATCATATAAAGAAATCATTTTAAATATATGGAAAAAATACAGTAATGAAGAATTAATTATTTCATTTAATATCTATGAAGAAACTAAAAACGGTTCATTAAACGATATAAAAATTTCAGGTTTAGATAATTTTTTCCCGTCTGTTGAATATAAAAAAGATAAAGATATAAATAATATTAATAATCTTAATAATTCTATTAATATAATAAATGAAACATATAATAATGCCGATAATAATAAAAACAAAAAGATAAACGGTCCTCAGCAAAAAAGTTTAAAAAAGCATTATCTAAACCTTAATATTAAATATACATTTGAAAATTTTGTCATCGGCTCAGGAAATCAATTTGCGCATGCGGCATGTTTTGCGGTTGCAAATCTTCCGGGTCATACTTATAATCCTATGTTTATTTACAGCGACGTCGGTCTCGGAAAAACACATCTGCTTAATGCAATCGGAAATAAAATAATCAAAGAAAAAGATTTAAATGTTTTTTTGGTTTCATCGGAACAATTTACGAATGAAATGATATCGTCTATTAGAGATGATAAAATGATAGATTTTAGAAATAAATACAGAAATGTAGATGTTCTATTAATTGACGATATACAATTTATTGCAGGAAAAGAAAGAACTCAGGAAGAATTTTTTTATACATTTAACGCTTTATATGAAAATCAAAAACAGATTGTCGTTTCAAGCGATAAAATACCTAAAGATATAATTAGCCTGGAAGAAAGATTAAGATCAAGATTTGAATGGGGTTTAATAGCGGATATACAGCCGCCAGATTTTGAAACGAGAGTAGCAATTTTAAAGAAAAAAGCGCTTCTTAACGAAATTAATATTAACGATGAAATAATTTATTTTATTGCGAGTAAAATTTCAAATAATATAAGGGAATTGGAAGGAGCTTTAATAAAAGTTGCAGCATTTTCATCTTTTACGGGGAAAAAAATAACGCTTGATTTATCAAAAGAAGCTTTATTTAATCTTATAAAAGAAGTAGAAAAACCTATGACTGCCGAAATAATTATTAAAACAGTCTGTAATTTTTTTAATATTAACATACCTGAAATTAAATCTAATAAAAAACTAAAAGAATTTGTACTGCCGAGGCAAATTGCTATGTATATAATAAGAGCCAATACTACTCTGTCTTTTCCCGAAATAGGCGATAAATTTGGAGGAAAAGACCATTCATCCGTTATTTATGCGGTTAATAAAATTAAAAATAATTTAAAAAAAGATAACGAATTGGAAAAAATAATTGAAAGTATAATTAAACTAATACAAAGATAAGATAATAGTTAAATATAATTTAATTATTATAATTAGCATTAAAATGTATTACAAACCTTAATTTTATATTTTATAATAAAAGTAACTTTAATTCTCCTATAGAAACTATCAATGATATTTCAATAGTAAACATGTAAGTAAGTGATACAGGATTCACGCGTACGCGTGAATCCTGTAAATAAATTTCTATACAAGAATTAAAGTATAATCATTTTTTATTAAAGAATTAAAGTATAAATTATTATAGTGCAATTGATTAAATATTGTTTAAAAATATGTTTAATTAAAAATGAATTTGTTTAAAAATAAAAAATTTTATAAAATTAAACAAATTCATTTAAATAATATCAATTATTTAAACAGATTTAACAACAGGTAAATTTAAATAAATTTAAATACTTATTTTATTTATTAACTTTTTAGTGTATATTACTACTATTATTATCTTCTAATTATTAATATATAATTAGTAATAGGGAAATTAAAAAATGTTCAATTTTAAAATCAAAAAAAATATATTTTTAAAAAGTATTCTTATAACGCAAGGGGCTACAGAGAAAAAAATTTCACTGCCTATATTGTCTAACTTATTAATAGAATCAATTAATTTAAATAATTTAAATAAAGAAAATTTATATTCAGATAATAAAAATAACGGATTAATCAAAATAAGCGCAACCGATTTAGAAATAACAATTAAAGATTATTGCGACGCTGAAATAATAAGCGAAGGTAAAATTACGTTAAACGCCAAGAAGCTATATAGTATAATTAAAGAATTTCCTGATGATATAACTAATAAAGATAATAATAACAATATAGAAAATAAAAACGAAAATGAAGATATAGATATTGAAATAAAAGAAACGGAGGCAGGACTTGTTATAATAAGCTATAAAAAAATTATTTTCAAACTTACGACTATACCCGTAATTGACTATCCCACATTATTAGATATAAATACGGAAGATAATTTTAACGTTAATTTAAAATTTTTAAAATTTATAATAAACAAAGTAATTTTTTCTACGGCGCTAGAAGAAACTAAAAAGAATTTATCGGGAGTTTATTTTATTTTATTGGAAATAGAAGGAGAAAGCTATTTAAGGCTTGTGGCTACTGATGGACATAGATTATCGTTAGCTCAAATTAAACTTTTCAACAATAAAGAAAATGAAACGGCAGAAGTAAATAAAGAGTCGTTAGAACAAGTTAGTTTAATATACGATAAATTTAAAGAAGGTGTTATTATACCGAGAAAAATACTTAGCGAATTAATTAAAATAGACCCAAATAAAGATGTTTTTGTTAATATTTCAATTAATTCAAATAATGTTATTTTTAAACTAAACGATGGAATTAATAATAAGAATAATATAAATTCTCTATATGGGACAACTTTTATTTCTAGATTAATAGACGGCAAATATCCTAATTATGAAACTATATTACCAAAAAATAATTATAAAACGGCAATTATAAAAACAGAAGAATTAATAGATTCTATAAAAAGAGTTTATATATTAGCCGAAGAAAAAAGCCATTCGATTGAGCTAAGTTTTGATAAAAATTTATTAATTATAAAAACAGTACAGACTAGCCAGGGGGAAGCAGTTGATGAAATAGAAATAGAATATATCGGAGAACCGATCAATATAAAATTAAATTCTAAATATATTCTTGATTTTATAAGCAATATATATGACGAAAAAATTATATTAAAATTTAATACTATATTTACTCCTTTAATTATTAAACCTTTAATTGAAGATAATAACAAAAAAAAATTAAAAAGTTCGATAGATTTAAATACATTTGACTATCAATTAACAGGCGTATTTATGCCTATGAGGTATTAAAATAATATATGGAAAATTTAAAAGATAATTATAAAAATAACCGCAGTCTGCAAAACAACCAAAATCAAGATACCTATAATGCTTCAAATATTAAGGTTTTAGAAGGTTTAGAAGCCGTCAGAAAAAGACCTTCAATGTATATCGGCTCAACGGGCATAGAAGGACTGCATCATCTTGTTTATGAAGTTGTTGATAATAGTATAGACGAAGCTTTAGCAGGATATTGCAAAAATATTTTTGTTAAAATAAATATTGACGGCAGCGTTACGGTTGAAGACGACGGCAGAGGAATTCCTGTAGATATACATGAAACGGAAGGGGTGGCGGCAGCGCAGGTTGTACTAACGGTACTTCATGCAGGAGGTAAATTTGACAATAAAACATATAAAGTATCGGGAGGTTTACACGGCGTAGGGATTTCGGTAGTAAATGCTTTATCTAAACAGCTAGACCTTGAAATTTATAAAGACGGGTATGTTTATAGGCAAAGCTATAGTAAAGGTGCCCCCCTTAATAAACTGACTAAATATGAAAAAACTAATAAAGCAGGAACGGTTATTACATTTTTCCCCGATGAAACAATTATGGAAGATATACAGTTTGATTTTGATATTTTATCAAACAGATTAAGAGAACTTGCATTTTTAAATGCAGGTCTCCATATTAAAATAGTAGATGAAATAAATTCTAAATCACACGATTTTAAATATGACGGCGGTATAAAATCTTTTATAGAATATATAGATCAAAATAAAAATGTTATTATTAAAGAACCTATTGTAATAACCGCTCAAAAAAATGATGTTATTATAGATATAGGTCTTCAGTATAATGACGGATATTCCGAACAAATATATTCATATGTTAATAATATTAATACAAAAGAAGGCGGAACGCATCTGATAGGTTTTAAATCAGCTTTAACAAGAGTTATTAATAATTATTATACGTCTAATATAACAAATGCAAAAGATAAAAAGCAGCAAATTCAAATAAGCGGCGATGATGCAAGAGAAGGGTTAGTTGCGGTAATAAGCGTTAAAATGTCCAATCCGCAATTTGAAGGACAGACAAAAACTAAATTAGGCAATAGCGATATTAAAGGTATTGTTGAATCTTTAGTTAATGAAAGATTAACCGAATTTTTAGACGAAAACCCTTCAATCGGAAAAAAAATTATAGAAAAATCATTAGATGCCGCAAGAGCAAGAGAAGCTGCAAAGAAAGCAAGAGACCTTGTAAGACGGAAGAATCTTCTTGATTACTCATCCCTTCCCGGAAAATTAGCCGATTGTCAGGAAAAAGATCCTCAGCACTGCGAAATATATATAGTTGAAGGTGATTCTGCAGGAGGCAGCGCTAAACAAGGAAGAGATAGAAAATATCAGGCAATTTTGCCGCTAAAAGGCAAAATATTAAATGTTGAAAAAGCAAGATTAGATAAAATTCTTAACAGCGATGAAATTAAAATATTGATTACCGCGTTGGGAGGAGGTATAACTACTCCTAATCAAAAATCATCAAATAATCTTGATAACCCAAAAAATAATGACAGAGTTTTTGATATAAATAAATTAAGATATCATAAAATAATAATAATGACCGATGCGGATGTTGACGGTTCACATATCAGAGCATTATTATTGACATTTTTTTATAGATATATGAAAGAAATTATAGAAAACGGCTATCTATATATTGCCTTGCCTCCGCTATACGGCATAAAAAAAGGTAATGCAGAAATGTATCTTAGGGATGACGATTCTTTAGAAGCTTATCTTAATGAAGAATCGCTTAATTATATTAATGTATATTATAGAAAAAATGAAGAAAATATTGAAATACTAAATAAAGAAGAAATTAAAAATATAATTTTAAATATAAAAAATTATAAAAATGTTATAAATAAAATAAATAAATTAAATTATAATAAAGAAATTATAAACTATTTAATTGAAAATAATTTTAATATTTCCGATTTATCTATCTTAAGTGCAAGTGTTTTTGGCGGCGATGACGATAAAGATATAGGAAATATAGAAATAGAAAATGATAATAATTCAGATAATGCCGTAAAACGAAGCAATACTTTAAGTAATTTAAATAATTTTGCAGAAGAACTTCAATATAAAATTGAATTAATAAACGATGACAACTATGAAGATTTCCAAAAAATTTTATTTAAATCTGAAAATTCTTCGCAGCCTAATTTCCATATAGATAAAGATTTTTTAAATTCAGCCGATTATAAAACTGTTTTTAAATTAAAAAACGAAATTAATAATATAGATTTTTCAAAAATTTCGTGTATAACAGAAAGTAAATCCGATGCAAAAGAAATAATAACTGTTAAAAATTACAACGAATTTTATAATTTAATTAAATCAAAAACGCCTAATAATATACACATTCAAAGGTATAAAGGTCTTGGAGAAATGAATCCTGATCAGCTATGGCAAACTACAATGAATAAAGAATCAAGAATGCTAAAAAAAATCAATATAAATGATTTAATAGAAGCAGATGGAATGTTTGATGTACTTATGGGAGACAGAGTTGAACCGAGAAGAAAATTTATTGAAGACAATGCCTTAAGTGTTTCTAATCTTGATATTTAATAAAAATTTAATAAAAGAAAAATATGTATCTGAGCGGCTCAATAAATCAGTGAATTAATTAACTTTTACATTCTAAAATTGCTAATAGAAATTATTAAAATGTTCCGATATTTAAATGCCTAAATTTAACCCGCCTAAATAGCTGCCATGTTACCCATGTTATTTCAGTTAAATAAAATAAGAGTTAAATAAGTTAAGTAAGGTAAGATAGATAAAAATATTAAATAGATAACAATAAAATAATAAATTTATATATTATTTAAATTAATAATTATTATATTTATTCTATTTCGGAGTTTTTTTAGTAACATTTTTAGTAACATTTTTAGTAACTGCAGCAGCGATATTTTTTTTAGCTTTTGGTTTAACTGGTTTAACCGATGCAGATTTTGTAGAATGTTTTTTTGTTGCAGCCGCAGATAAATCTAATGAATTAGTTTTTGTTTTTGGCTTGGTCCTTGTTGTCGAGGGCTGTTTCCTTTTTGCCGGCGATATATTTTTATTATTTGTTGAAGACGACAAAGGATTTTCTAAAGGATTTATATTTTGTTTATTATCTAATTGCTGCTTACTCTGATTGCCCTCCCCGTCTTCGTTATTTGCAGGGTCATTAAACTGATCTTTAAATTCTGTCGTGGCTTTTTTAAATTCTCGTAAACCCTTACCTAAAGATTTTCCTATATCGGGAAGCCTTTTAGGGCCGAATACAAGCAAAGCTACAACAATTATTATTATTATTTCCGTCGTTCCTATACCAAACATTTTCTCTCCCTTTTCTTTATATTATATATTA
>DAHXMB010000177.1:0-11572 GCA_027365695.1 Candidatus Acididesulfobacter sp.
TAAATAATATATCTATGGGGGACTACAAACGTAATTTAGATAAAAAACACCCGCAAAGCCGCATAAGTTCGTTTATGATTGGTTGATTTAGGGGTATTTTTATGAATTTTTAAGGTTAGAGTGGTGAAGTTGGGTTAACAATGTCTCCAAAAATGGTAAAATAAAGTCAAATATAATGTATATAATTAATTTATCCATAGTCATTCTTTCTTTATTCTTTATTTAACAGATATTATTGCATTTTATGTTTACATTTTTATTTTATCCATAATAAACGGAAACTAAATAAATATACACACAGCTAAATGCCCGTACCTATGCCTGCTCTTGCCACGCCCCAGTGTTTTGATTCGATAAAAATTGGAACGCTGATGTCGTTAATAATTTCTCCTGTATCTCTGGGATATGTTTGTATGATAAAATTTTCTGTGGTTTTAGCTGACGCAAGACCTATGCGGTCGTCAAACATTCTCATAGACCTGTTCCCTGCGGTATCTTTTTTTGCATCACCTGTTAAAGGATTGTCGTATAAGGAATTATGCGCTGCGCAATACCCGTTGTCGTCTGTTATATGAAAATATCTTAAAACAGAATCCATTTCTAAATATTTATCTTCTATAGGCTGAATTTTTCTTTTTATGAAATCGGTAAACCTTGTTTTGTATTTAGGAATACTTGTGTTTGGAACAGGTATATAATTTCTGTCCCATATATCGTAAGAAGATATTTCTCCATTTTTGATGGAATCTTCAATAGTTTTTGATATTTCGGTAGAGGCTATAATCGTAAGTTCTATAATTTTTTCAAGAGGATTCCCTACCTTGATTCTTTTTAGAATATTTTCAGAACGTTCAGAGATTTTACTTAATTCAATACTTTTTGACCTTAAATAGCTGAATTTTTTAAATATATCATTAACCGATTCAGATATATTTATAACAGTCTGTGACGCTTCCTCTGCCGAGTTCGACCGCTGCTCGGCTTGCTGTTCTGTTGCGTCAGTAATAGATATTACGGTATCATTTGCATGGGATATTTTATGTGCGAGTTCATCAAAAGAGTTTATCATTCCTTCTACCGATTTAATATTTGTTTTAATTATTTCTATTATTGAATTATTCTTTTTTACCAGCATATCGAAATCGTTAGCAACGATACCCGTGGTTTTTTCTATCTCTTTGGATTGTTTCTGTGTTTGTTCTGCAAGTTTTTTCACCTCATCGGCGACTACCGCAAAACTTCTGCCGTGTTCTCCCGCCCTGGCAGCTTCTATAGCTGCGTTGAGCGAAAGTAAATTTGTTTGGCTTGCTATAGTGTCTATAATATCTACTATGGATAAAATATTATCCATCTGGGCATGCATATCTTCCACGGATTCTTTATTTGAATGTATCGCTGAAATAGTATCTGAAGAACTTTTATTAATTTCTTCCCCAATTTGTATAGTTTCACTGCTTATCTTGTTTAATTCCCCTATAAATATCTTAAATTTTTCCATACTTGCGGAAATATCGCCTGCCGACTTTGCAGAGTCATTCATAACTGAGCATATTGCTTCGAAATTATCATTAACTTCCTTCATTTCATTTGTCGCAATATCTATTTCATAATTAAATTTCGCGTTTGATACCGAAGAAGTTGCGGCATTAGTAATTAGTTCATTTAAAGTGTTTTTAGAAAAATTAAGTAATTCGGTTAGAAAAGAATCCAGCGACGTAAAAAGTTTGGGAATCGTATACATCTTAGTAAAATCATACTGTTTTTGTCCTGATATTGATACATTTTTAAATTCATTTTCAAATTTATTTATAGGTTTAATTAAATTGAAATAATAGTAAACAAAATTTATAAACGCAAAAAATAGTGAAAAGACAGCAAAAACAATCAAGAAATATTGCAGAACAAAGTTCTTTAAAACCAAGTATGACAAAATAAATCCGAAAAAATAAATAAAAAATGTGATGCCGGTAAAATACAGTAATTTTTTAATCATTTAAATCCCTCTAAGATATTTTTATATATATAATATAAATTAAAACAGAAATATTAAAATTAATAAAATATAACATATTAGTATAACTAAAAAAATTTCATTAACTTATTAAGATTTTATTTAGAACAATGTTATATATTTTGCAAGTATTACTATAGTAAAATAAATATTAAAAGTCAACATTAATATAATATATATTATATTAATATCCTAAATCACCGTTATGAAATTGAAAACCAACATTAAATTATTTTGAAATACACGCGTTAAGCAGATACCGACAATAACCAAAGTAGCGTATTTAGCAATAGGAATAAAATTTAAACCTTCCTAAACATTGGCGTCTATCCTATTTTTTGTTTCTACTATATCATATAGACCTTTTAATAAGGCGTTAAAACAATCAGGTTCAAAGGCTTCTTTTGCTTTCGTGTCGTCCTTCATAATCATGATTGTTTAATTAAGCGGATATGCGGGCTTATATATTCGCTTAATAACAAGGGCGTCTACGACGTCGGCTATTTTAGTTATTCTTTCCTAGTGGGATATCTTTCTGAGCTGCATGATCACTGACCGAAAGTTTTCACTTATAGTAAATATATTCCGTTGTAGGATTGATTTTTTATAATTAATATAATTAAGCAATTTTCATTTGACATTATATTGACCAGATTATATACTGGTCAATATAAAATAAATTAGCGAATGTATAAATTATAATTATCGAAAATCGAAAATGCGAACGGATTTATTTTATTATTCACTCCTACCAGCATTTACAGGTCGATAATGTCAACACCGAATTAAAATTAATTTAAGCACCGAACGGAAACTAATATTTTTACCGATCAAAAACTAAGTTTTCCGATTTTCACCTCTTTTCACTTTTTAATTTAATTTACTAATAATCGTAATAATGTTATAATTGTAAAGTAAATACGACGACTTATTGGACTTATTGATATTGATGTATTTATGGGGGCAACAAAAGACTTATTGATATTGATGTATTTATGGGCTAAAAATATATACTGAAAGAATTAACCTGAGAGAGGGCAACAAAAGACTTATTGATATTGATGTATTTATGGGGGCAACAAAAAAAATGTTTATACGGACTACAAAATAGAAAAATAAAATGTAAAATGTAAAAATATACGCGGTTATAATTTTTAATAGTAAAATCGGTAAAGGGTAAGGTAGGATTAATAAAACTCAATTAATTAATACGTAATTAACGTAGTTAAGATAAATCATAAATACACTAATTATTTTATTTAATTTTTGCTCATTATTTTGCATTATTTTGTGATTACTTATTATTATGGATAAAGAAAAAAAAATATTTTATATATTAACTTTATCAATAATAGTAGAGCTTTTTTTAGTATTAATTACATTATTTATCGGTTCCAACTTTTTGATTTACAATGATTTTATTTTATTAAAAAATATTAATGAATCTGTTTTTATTAATGCTAAACATTTTATTTATATTAGTTTTATTTTAGAATTTATTTTATTTATATCGGCAATAACGGTTATTTGGATTATTATTCGGTATAAAAATATATTATTTGGAAAAAATTTTGAAGATATAGCTATGACCGACAGTTTAACCGATTTATATAATCGGCGGTATTTTGACAGTTTTTATGAAAATATATTTGATCAAGCTTCAAGATACGGCACGATATTTTCTTTGATTATGTGCGATATTGACCATTTTAAAAAAATAAACGATACTTACGGTCATGATAAAGGCGACATGGTATTAAAAGAAGTGGCAAAAATTTTAAAAAATAATATTCGCAAATCCGATATGGCTTCAAGATACGGCGGGGAAGAGTTTATAGTCGTATTGCCGCAAACTGGATTATCAAAATCTTTAGATGTTGCCAGAAAGGTAAAAACATTAATTTCTAAAATTAGTATAAAAGATACCGGAAAAATTACTATAAGCATTGGAGTAATATCATATTCAAAAGAATTTGAAGACAAACCCAAAGTTTTTTTAAAAAAAGTGGACGAACTTTTATATGATGCTAAAAATAGAGGCAGAAACAGAATAATATCTGTCGATACAAATAATGAAAATATAGAAGTATCTGAAAATCCTTGGGTTGACGGTTAATCTTGAAATTTGATTATTAGTTATTTGATAAATTGGGAGATATAAATATAAATAATATAGCAATATATAAACTTAACAAATTTGGATAGTATAACAGACCTTAGTATTAAAAAAGTATTAAAAAAATATTAAAAAATAATAATCGTTTTTCAAAAGAGAATTATTTAATAAAATATTATAAAGAACTTATATTGAGTATTGAAAAATAACAATAAATTAAATAGAGTAATATGTAATATATTGATTGCGGCAATATAATCGTAAAAAGAGGATAAAAGTATGGGCGTCAATATTTCATCAGAAGGTCAGGTTAATGCAGGACAAGATATATTAGAAGTTGGACAAAATAAAATGGAGCTTGTTGATTTTAGACTGTTTAGCATTAATGAGCAGCCTAATGCCGTGTTTGACAATATTGCCGGCAATAAGTCAAGATTAAGTTTATCAGACTCAAGTGGGCATTCTTCCGATAATAATAAATTGTTAGATCAGCACAGCTCAATATCAGATAAAAGCGGTTATTCTAGAGAAAGCAGCTTAAAACTCTCATTAGAAGAATACGGAGATGATATAAATGAAGGTATATACGGTATAAATGTAGCCAAAGTAATTGAAATAATTAAAATGCCCGAGGATATTTCAGAAGTCCCCAATAGCAATGAATTTATTGAAGGAATGTTTAACTTAAGAGGTTTCGTAGTTCCTTTAGTTAATTTGCCAAAATGGATGGGATTGGTAGAACCTGAAAATTTGAAAAAGAAAAATTTTAAAGTTATTATTACAGAGTTTAATAAAGTCAAAGTTGGTTTTATTGTTCATGAGACAACCAGAATAAGACGCGTGTCGTGGCAAGATATTAATAAAACTGAATTATCTTCCGTTTCCCAAGAAGATTCAAAAGTAACAGGTATAATAAAAATAGAGAATGATGATTTGCTTCTTTTATTAGATTTTGAATCTATTGTTGACGAGCTTGGTTTTTATAAAAAAGAAATAGGAGAAATTAATGCGGAAAAGAAAGAAATTACTGCCAATATAAATGTTCTTATAATAGACGATTCTTCAACCGCCAGAAAAATGATAAATAATGCCCTTGTCAAGGAAGGATTTAAAACAACTATGGCGGAAAACGGAAGAGAAGCGCTCGATATTATCTATTCCGAAAGCTATAAAATTAATGTGATAATCTGCGATGTTGAAATGCCTGTTATGGATGGTTATACTTTTACTAAAACTCTGAAAGCCGACGATAAATATAAAGCAATACCGATAATAATGCACACGTCTCTGAGCGGCACACAGAATGAATTAAAAGGTAAAATTTCAGGGGCAGATTTATATATTGTCAAATTTGATCCTATTGAATTCAACAAGGCAATTAAAACCGTATTAAAGTTAGATTAATTAATGATAATTAAAATAATTAATATTTTATAATTGTAATATCTATTTTGGTTAAATCAACCGTTATTTGTTTGGCTGCTTATCCACTTATTTATTTGATAATTTTGATTTTTATTTAATAACTATAATTTAATAACTGTATATAAAATTTTGTCTTGAAAATGCGTGTTTTTTTTATAACAGGAACCGATACCGATGTAGGTAAAACATTTGTCAGTTCGCTAATAATTAACGGTTTAAAATATTACGGAAAAAAAACAGGATACTTAAAGCCGATAGAAACAGGGGTTAAATTAAATAACGACGGTACAAAGCGCTATATTGACAGTTTTTTTGTTAAAAAACAGTCAGATATAAATGAAAGTTTAGAAGAAATTTGCCCCCTTACTTTTGAAAAGCCTTTATCTCCCTATGCTGCTTCCAAGTTTGAAAATAAATCAATATGCATCAAAGAAATTTTATATAATTTTTATGACTTAAAAAATAGTTATGACATTTTAATTGTTGAGGGTGCAGGGGGAATGCTCGTGCCTCTTAAAAAAGGTCGCTATATGATTGATATTGCCAAATATATGGATGCAGAAGTTATAATAGTCGGCAGGGCAGGATTAGGAATGCTGAATCATACATTACTTAGCATTAATTATGCAAAAAATAACGACATTAAACTTGCGGGAATTATTATAAATAATGCAAAAAATGAAAAAGATGAAAGCGTTTTATCAAATAAGGAAATATTAAGAGAATTTACCGATGTTTCAATAATAGGCGATATTCCCTATTTTTCATTTAATGAACGAGAAAATTTCAGGTATTTTAAGGCACTGTCTTTAAATTATATAGACTTCAGCAGTATTTTATGATAAAATAACTAAAATAGACAAAGTTTAAAAGTTTTGTTTAATTATACATTTATTTAAAATTTATTTAAAATTTATTTAAATTTTTTTAATATTATTTAAGGATTTTTTATGAAATTAGGAAGATTTAAACATAAAACGGGAGAAATGAAAACATATTACGGAACTTTATCTCCCGACGGAACATTTATTAATGTTATAGAAGATTTTGATTTCGGCAATATTGATTATACAGGCAGACAGTATGAATTAACAGAGCTTGAATATTTGCCTCCCGTTGAACCGACTAAAATTGTTGCAATAGGATTAAATTATAAAGATCATGCGCAAGAAATGCAAAAAAAATTGCCTGACGAACCCCTTCTTTTTATCAAACCTTCGTCAAGTATTATATCGCATCTATGTAATATAGTGATACCCGCTGTTTCTAAAAGGGTGGATTACGAATCCGAATTGGCAATAGTTATCGGAAAAACCGCGAAAAATGTTAAAAAATCTGAAGCCAGAGATTTTATATTTGGTTACACTTGCTGCAACGATGTAACGGCAAGAGATTTGCAAGCCAAAGATATTCAATATACAAGAGCGAAAGGATTTGATACTTTTGCTCCGATAGGTCCATATGTAGAAACCGAAATAGACAACCCTTCCGATATTGAAATTAAAGGCTATTTAAACGGCGAATTAAAACAGTCTTCAAATACGTCAAATCTTATATTTAATCCTTTTGAATTAGTTGAATTTATCTCCGGAATTATGACGCTTTATCCGGGAGATATTATTTCAACAGGAACTCCTGCAGGGGTTGGAACTTTAAATCATGGAGATATATTTGAAATTGAAATTGAAAATATCGGTAAATTAAAAAACTTCGTAGAATAGGAGAATAAATGTCAATGAAACAAAGAGACGCTATAAATCAAAATTCATTTAAATTTGCAGAAAGATTAAATAAACTGCCTGTTTATCTCTTTGCCGAGATTGACAGGCTAAAGCAGGAAGTAAAAGCTAAAGGAGTCAACGTTATCAGCTTTGGTATAGGCGATCCTGATTTGTCCGCGCCTAAATCTATTGTTAATGTATTGAAAGAAGAAAGCGAGATAGATATAAATCAAAAGTATCCTTCATATGAAGGTCTTCTTAAATTTAGAGAATCCGCTGCTAACTGGTATGAGAAAAGATTTGGCGTTTCATTAGACCCTCAAACTGAAGTTCTTTCTCTAATAGGTTCAAAAGAAGGAATAGGACATCTTCCGCTTGCTTTTGTAAATCCGGGCGATATTGTTCTTGTTCCTGATCCAGGTTATCCCGTTTATAATGCAGGAACTATTTTTGCAGGCGGAACTCCATATATTATGCCTCTTAAACAAGAAAATGATTTTTTGCCTGATTTTTCTATAATTCCTGAAAGCGTGTTTGAAAAAACCAGAATTATGTTTTTAAATTACCCCAATAATCCTACATCTGCTAAAGCCGACAAATTTTTTTTTAGTGAAGTTGTTAAACTTGCAAAAAAACATAATTTTATAGTAGCCCATGATTTTGCATATTCCGAAGTATTTACCGGAGACGGAGATGCTGAACCAGAGTCGTTTTTATCTGTTAAAGGAGCAAAGGACATAGGGGTGGAGTTTCATTCTCTTTCTAAAACATTTAATATGACAGGATTTAGAATCGGTTTTGTTTGCGGAAATAAGCAAATTTTAAGCGGATTAGGAGCAGTGAAGACAAATCTTGATTCCGGTATTTTTCAGCCTATCCAGATTGCAGGGGCATACGGTTTAGATAATGAACTCAAAGTTATTAAAGAAAACAATAAAATATATAGAAGAAGAAAAGATCTTCTTGTTGAAGGACTTGAACGTCTCGGCTATAATGTATATAAATCCGACGTTACTTTCTATGTGTGGGCAAAAGTTCCCGTAGAAGGAGCGTCATCTAAAGATTTTGCATTATCTTTACTTAATGATAAAGGAATTGTCGTAACCCCGGGTTCAGGCTTCGGAGAATACGGCGAAGGTTATATCAGATTTTCATTAACTATAAGCGAGGATCGCATAACGGAAGCTCTTGAGAGAATGGCGCAATAATAATAAAAAAATAAGTAAGTAAATAATATAACCCAAAAAGTCATTCCAGCGTGGGCGGGTATGATTTAAAGCCGTCGGTATTTAAGCGGCTCATCCATAATTAAATTTTCTATCGGCAATTTACAGTATAATAAATATAAATATTAATTAATGGATATTTATTTTGGTTTAGGAAGTAATTTAGGAAATAAAGAAGTTAATTTAATAAATGCAATTTCGTTAATAAATTTAATAAAATTAGATTGCGGAGGAGTTTTAAAATTAGTTAGAGCTTCAAGAATATATCAAACTTCTCCGGTCGGTTTCAGTGAAGAAGAATGTAAAAGCGGTATCGTTCCGGTTTTTTTAAATTGCGCAGTTCTTTATAAATTTTACAAATATAGGCACGAAAATAATAATACTAATAATATAACTGCTTATGAAAATATAGGTAAGGATTTATTATTCAAAATTAAAAACATAGAAAAATTAATCGGCAGAAAATTTAACTTTAAAAATAACGGTGAAACCTTATTTATTAAGCACATCCCCAGAGAAATAGATATTGATATACTTTTGCTTGATAAAATTATTATATCTCTTCCAAAATTAAATATACCGCATAAAGAACTAAAAAACCGCAAATTTACATTAATACCGTTATTAGATATAAATGAAAATCTTATTGACCCTATAACCAAAAATTTATATAAAAATATACTTTCCGATTTTTCCGCAACCGAAGAAGGAATATCTCAATCATTTAAACCTTACGGTGTTTTTAGCGATAATTATTTAAATATTAATAAAATATAAATAAATATACGATGTAATTGTCAAAAAGTTATTAATCTTAATCTTAATATAATATAGAAATATATTCAATATAATATTTTATTAAAACAATAATGCTAAAAACTTTTTACTATAATTGGGTTATTGCATAAATAATCAGCAAGTATATTTTTTTAATTTAAATCCTGATTATATACTTTTCATTATATTAGAAAATTGTATAAAATATGGAAAACAATATATAAAATATAAACTTATTAAATTCAATCAATAATAACAAATACCCGATATAAATGGAATAACCCAATAAATTAAAATAATTATTATAATTAATATAATAATTAAAAGATTTTGGAACGCTAACGAGCGACAAGCTTCTCTTCGCAAACTACTTTATGAGGAAGTTTTTGGTCGTATATTGAAATAAGACCTCTTTTTATTTCCATCATTTGAGGTTCTAAAGACCCAAATCTTTCAATTAAAAATTGAGCCGCTATTTGCGGTTTTATTATATCTCCGCATGTAAAAATATCAACTGCAGCATAATCATATTCTGGCCATGTATGAATAGACAGATGTGATTCTGCAATTATAACCATTCCGCTAATTCCAAACGGATTGAATTCATGAAATTTATGCTCCACTATTGTGGCTTTTGCATTTGATGCGGCATCAAGCATAGCTGTTTCTACAAATTCTAAATCCGCCAGAATACCCGACTTGCATTTTTTTAGTTCTAAAAGCAGATGTACTCCAAGAGAATTCATAATTCTTAACCTCCATATACGTAATATATTATAAAAAAAATAAATTAAAGCACAATTTTTTATTATATTGTATATAGATAAAAATGCAAGAAAAATCTTTTACCCAAAATTGCCGATAGAAAAGTTATTTTCTGGAGGAGCCGTCTAAATGCCGACGGCTTTAAAGAAAGCGTACCTGCCCACGCAGGAATGGCTGCATATAGCGAATGAGATTATAAATCCTCTCTAATTCATTCCCGCATAAGTGAGAAAGTTCTGAAATAAACTTTACGAGGCTGTAAATCATATAAACGCATGCCGTTTATGGCGAAGCGGTCATCCAGAAAATAAATTTCTATGGAAGGATTAAAATATTATGGTTTGATTGTTGATTTTTAATATTCAGTTTAAGAAAACAAGACTGCTTGCCACGCCGTTAAGTTTTCCATAAAATTTTAAGATTTTAACTGGTTTGTATGAGTTAGAATAAGGATTGATGCCATATAATATTTTATAAAAAATTCCGCGTTTTAAAATATTATCAATAAAAAATAAATCTCCGCTGCTGCTTTCAGACAAATTTCCGACATAACCTTTTATACTTGCGATATTTTTTAAAGCAGTATTTATATATTCGTGTTTTAGATAGTTTTGTTTAATTTTAATTATATCGTTATATACGTTTCCGTTACGATAAGAATGTTTAAGTATTAATAAATTATTTTTATTTTCAGGTATTATAGGCATTGCTGAAGAAAATTTGCCGGGGATCGTGTATAATTGTTTAATATCGTGATTACGGAAATTTTTATTTAAATATCTGTTTTTAATTTTTTCTATATAATTTATAATTTTGTTATTTTTAAATTTTAATCCGCTGAGCCATAAATTCCCGTTTTTATCAAAAGTTAAGTAAGAAACGTAATTTTTAAGTAATATTTTTCTTTGTATTGAGAATGGCTTTGACGATGACGGGTTCATTGTAATTTTACATAAGTAATTATTAAATATGTTTTTAGAGTATGAATATAAATATAAAATTACCCATAATGAATTATTTTTTTTATTAATCGCAATATTGCTTAATATTCCGCTATTCCTTTGTTTAACGGTAAAGCGTCTTTTAATATTTGTTTTGCTAAAATTTGCGGATAATTTTGATAATGAATAAATACTTCTTATGTATGTTCCTTTTAAATTTCGAACATCGGCAAAAAATAAATTATTTTTATTGGGCGTTTTAGAAATTAATCCTATCTTTCCGCCATAATTAATGCCGCTCGTCAGTATAATTTTTTTATGAAATTTATAGCCGGCATTATCTTTGCTTGCTATAAATTTTAAATATACTAAAGATGTGACAGGGACGCCTTTAAAGGTCATACCATAGTCAACATATATAAATTTTAATTTTAATGGCATATTTAACATATTTGAATCATTGCCGTATATTTTTATGTACGACTTTTTTTATGGGCTTTATATAATTAATCACCCGCTTAATTTTTTTTACATCACTCTGCTTATATTTGACATTATTATCATTATCGCTTAAGTTTACATATAGAGAG